>JANLVM010000227.1:0-1876 GCA_031364015.1 Gemmatimonadaceae bacterium | reverse complement strand
GCATGCGCCCGGAGGGATTCGAACCCCCAACCCTTTGCTCCGAAGGCAAATGCTCTATCCAATTGAGCTACGGGCGCGAACTGCGAAGTCTATCGACCGGCGGCACTCACCACATCGGCCCAGGAAACGATTCCGGCGTGCGCGCCGACCACGCGGTCCACAGTGATTCCGCGGGCGCGGACCATGGCGACGACCTCACGGCTCCCGACGGCCGACATCACTGGGCCCGGCTGGATCACGTCTGCGACGAAGAGGATCCGCAGCGACGGGACGTATGCCACGAGCATTCCCTCGACGTGCGTGTTGGGCAGCTCGAGGAACTGCACTCGCGTGTCGCCGGTGCCGATGGACAGTGTGTCCGGGGCGGCTCGCACAGCCACTGCGCGCGTCGCTCGCGACAGCTGGTCAGGCGCGACGGTCTTGGTTGCCGCTCCGATTCCGCGAATGAAGTCGATGTTCCGGCGATGTGTGACGACGGGAATGTTCTGCGCGAGATACTCACGCACGCCCCCCGAGTGATCCCAATGGTGATGCGTGCTCACTGCGGTGTGCACCTTCACGCCGGGGAAGCGCGATTTGAGCGTGTCAAGCACGGCCTTCGACCGTGCCGAACTCTGCGGCATTTCGACCACGAGCAATCCATTGGGCTGTCTGATCACGAGCGAGTGGTGCGATCCGCCCTCGGCGCGCCAGACATTGGGCCCGAGCTCGACCAGCGAGACGACGACCGGCGCCGCGACGGCCGGTCCGCGGTTCGCGCGGCGCGCAATCGAGTCGGGAATCGTGAACATCGCCTCGTCGAGCGCCGCGTTGGTGCTCGCCGTCGTGATCACCGTGTGCTGCACGAGTCGGCCATTTGCTTCCGAGTCGATCTCGCGTGGGAGCTTCACCGCGCCCGCTTCGGCCCAGCGCGTGTACATCGCGGTGTTGCGCCGGTCGCCGAGCACGCCGTCGTCGGTCACGCGCTCGGCGACGACGAGAAGTCCGTTGAGGCGATCGAACCACATCGACAGTGTGTCAGCGCCATTCGCGTACCGCACGCCGTCCATCAGCTCGCCTCGAAAGCGGCGTGGCGCGAGCGCGGAAAGCGCCCCCGGGTTGTCGAGTGCGGCCATGATGAGCCGATCCGGAAGCAGCCGGATCTCGGCGAGCGCGGTGGCGACGGCGCCCGGCGCATCGGGATTCGGCGTGCCGTTGGTTTCGGTCATGCCAATGCCACCGGCGATGATTCTTCGCTGACGCGTGATCACGCCGGTGACGGCACGCGACTCCTGCGTTGTAGCGCGGCGTGAGCCGCGGTAGTCCGTGACAATCCGTCCATATGAAAGCGTCGCGCGTGCCGGCGACGCGGGTGTTTCTTCCTGCCCGATGCCGAACGCCGACGCGTTGAACTCGTAGTTGGTGCTGGCGAGCGCGCGAAGTGCCGCTTCACCGCCCATGGCGGTGGCCGCTCGCTGGACGAGCGCGGGAGGAGTCTGCGCGCTGGCCGGAGTGGTGAGGAGCGCGGCGAGCGAAAGCGCGACCGAAATGCGGGCTGCTGGGCGGAGTGTCAGGCGTGTGTGCATCAGATGAAGTTGCCCGTCACACGCCCTACGCGCCAGCCGCACCCAGCGGCGACTTGCCGCCGCGCCGCCTTGCTCCCCATGCCGGTTCGCCGGAATCGGCGGGCTTCCTCAGTAGCCATTCCGGGCTAGTGCCAATACTGTTCAGTTATGGGTTTTTTGACCATACCACGGGGGCGTCTGTTGGAGACAGGAGTTGAACGTCATCCGGGTAGCAGGAGGGAAGAACCGACCCAGGTCGGAGTCGAGAGAGGTGACATGCCACCCCTGCTCCCCTCCATCCTGTCGCAGTCCCTCCCCCCTGCTACCCGGAT
>JANLVM010000173.1:0-8624 GCA_031364015.1 Gemmatimonadaceae bacterium | reverse complement strand
GAGCGCCTGACGCAGGGCTTCGCCGCGCAGTATGCGTTGTCGCAGCGAGTGGGTGAGTGCGGCGTCGCTGGAACACCAGGCGCGGAGCAACCCAAGGCGAATGAGTGCACCCGCCACCGCCCCCTCATGTGCCGGAAGTGGCGCCGGAAGCAACAGGATGGCATCCAGCAGCGCGGGATCGTGTGGCACGGTCAGTGGTGGTCGCTCGGACACCCGCGGCCGACCGGTCAGCTCTGTGCGACGGACCACCGTGCGCACCAGCAACCCATCGGTGAGTCTATGCGCTCGTGAACCCAGCGCCAATGCCAGCAAGGCACGCAAATCGCCGGGTGTGTTGTGTACCGGTGTTGCCGACAACAGCAGCAGATCGCACCCGCTCACCGACTCAGCGATGGCGCGGTAGCGGCGCGTCGCGGGCGTGCGGAGGTGGTGCGCTTCGTCAACAATCACGAGTTCGCCCGAACGCTTCGGCGTCACGAGGGACGGCATGCGGGAATAGCGCTGCAACGATTCAAGCTGCGCGTGGGTGCATTGTGCTCGCGACAGCGCGGTTCGCCACATGGGCAACAGCGCTGCTGGTGCGATGACGCGCACATGCTGATAGTCCCGGGCGATCGCCAATGCGACATAGGTCTTGCCCAGCCCCACGTCGTCGGCCAGCAGCGCGACGTGTAGTTCACGCAACATCGCGCGCAGGCGACTCACCGCGTCGCGTTGATGCGGAAGCAGTGTCAGCGATCCCAGCGTCGCACTCGAATCGGCGTGCGTTTGACGTGATTCGGGTTCACCAATCACGGCCCTCGCGATGGCGGCGCGAACGATGTGCGGCGGTGCTACGCGACACACGAGTGGATCACGACCACGCGACGCGATCATGGATTGAACCAGCGAATGAGGGGATCAAGGTGACGCACCGGGATGTCGTATGCGTCGGCGACGACGGTGTGATGCTCGTCGGTGGAGATGGTCTCGCCGGCGGCTCGTCGTCGGGCGAGTCGGGCCAGTGGGATACGGGCCGACGCCCAGTCGCTGGGCACGGGCAGGGTCGCCACCGTCCATCCCATAAAGCGGCGAAAGCCGCCGCGTGCCGGTTCCGCCAGCGCTTCAAACCATGCGGCGGCAACGGCCGATCCCAGCAGCGTCTCGAGGGCCCATGCGTCCTCCAACGATGAGGCACGAAGGACATAGCAGCTATTGAGTGGGACCGTGGGGTCGCCGGACGCGAGCACGCGCGGCCTGAGACGCTTGCCGATGTCGGCCCACACGACGCGCGGTGCTTCATGGCGCGCCGCTTCGGTGCGAAAAAGCGTCCACCAGGGAAGTCGCGCGCGCGCGTCGCGGCGCCGCTCGAGTTGCGGACGCCAGTGTGTCAACCAGCGCGCGGCGGACGGCGGCAACGTGCGCAGTGGCGCGCCGTCGAGTCCATGGGTCCACAGAATGCGCAGCTCACCGTCGCGGCTTTCGGGTCGCGCCGTGCTGGGCAACACGCTGTCGCCGCGCAACGCGGGTCGCAGGAGCTGCCGCTCGATGAGTGCGCGACGTCCGTCGGCCACCACCCAGGCCGTCTCGTCGTCGCGTTCGATAGCCCGCACCAGGAACGCCGCATTGCATCCGCACTTGACGCCAAGGATCGGGCGTCCGAGTGGAGAATCGCCCAGTGCGGGTCCGGCGCACCGAACGCGTTCGAACGCGGTGCGCACGGGGGCGGGAAACAATAGCCACGGCGCCCCCGGATCGCCGCTGAATGACAGGGCGGATGGATCGACCGTGAATGCGGGCGTGTCGCTGCGGTGCGCAAGTGTGACATGGATCGGGCGGGGGGTGGACAGCGCGTCGGCTCGCCGTTCGGCTACGAGGAGCGAGGGATATACTGCGGCGTCAAACAGGGCAGGCGCCTGACTCCAGTCACGGATGGTGTGTACCTGAACGTGCTCGCTCAGCCATTCACGAATCCCCCCGCCGGCCAAGGCCCGCCAGAGTTTGGCGGGAAGCAGCAGCGCGGCAACGCCACCCGGCGCGAGCAGTTGCACACTGCGCTCCACGAACGCGGTGGCCAGGTCCGCCTGCGCGGCGAAACCGGTACCGGCGCCCGCGCGCACCGCTCCGACGCGCCATGCCGCGTGCCGCATGGATCGAAATTCGCTCCGAAGCCGAACGCGCTCGTCCTCGGGCACCGCGTGTGGCCGCACCCACGGTGGATTGCCGATCACCAACGGGAACCCGCCCGCTGCGGCCACGTCCGCGAAATGCGCGGCGAAGCGGAATGGGAGCGCGCCGCCCAGCTCAAGTCGTCGACGCTGCCCTTCGAGCTCGCGGGTGCGTTGGCGCAGTTGGACCAGCTGTTGCAGATCGCGTCGCGAGCGCGGGCGCCGCTCGCCAAAGAAATCGCGTGTGCGAAGTACCTGCAGCAGTGCGCGGCGTTCGCGCCATACACTGTCGATCATGCGCTGACACTCCGCGACGGCACGCTGACGTTCCTCGCGGTCGAGGGCATCGGCTAACGTGCGTTTGCGCGCCCCGCTCGCGCGCGTGTACCGATCGCGCAGGGTCGTGAGTCGGCGTGCCGAAGGGGGCGCGTACTGGAAATCGCCACCGGCCAGCGTGTCCCCGATCCGAATGTGATGATCGAGATTGGGGAGTGGCGGAATTTGACTGATGCGCGTTTCAGGGCACTCGATGACAATGGACAGCCAGAGCCTGAGTTCACAGAGCCATACGGCCAACGGATTGCGATCGACGCCAAAGATGGCGCGCGTCAGGACGGCACGACGAATGAGATGCGTGGGTCGTGCGTCGCCCGCGCGCGCTTCCAGACTCGCGAGACACTCCAACGCGTGCACGAGAAAGGCGCCGGAGCCGCACGCCGGATCGAGCAGGCGAAGGGTTTGCAGGCGGCCGTGGGTGCGAGCGGTGAGGTGCAGCGGACCGGCCTCACCGGAAAATGTGTCAGGCGGAAGGTCCGGCATGGTCGCGTGCAGCGCGTCGCGCACGACGGTCTCGACGAGCGACGGGGGGGTATAGTAGGCACCGGATTGATGCCGTTCGTCGGCGGCCATGAGCGATTCAAAGGCGCGTCCGAGCATCTCCGGATCGATCGCCGCCTCCGACCAGCGTGTGGAGTCCTCGTGTGCGGTGAATCGGTAGCGATCGAGCAGATCGCCGAGGAGTGCCACGAGCGCGTCGTCGCTAAATCGCAGCGCGCGCCGCCGACGCTCCAGGGGGGTTGGGGCGAACAGGCCGCCGTTGAGAAATGGTATCGTCCCAAACGCGCGCGCGAGCGGCGCCCGATCACCGACGGGGGTATTGAGCGTCCCGAAGAAGAGCGGACGCAGCAGGCGTTCGTGGACGTGGCCCCCGCGTTCGAGACAGGCGGTGGTGCGATGCAGCAGAAACTGACGATCGTGATCGAGCCAACCCTTCGCTTCGAGGAATGCGAGAAACAGACATCGTGAGGCGCAGAGCAGCGCCAGTTCGCGACGTTCGGCGTCTGTGCCGCGACCGGTCGCCGTGTCGGCCAGTTGTCCAACGGTGTGGTCGAGGGTCCGATAGAAGCGGGTCGACAGCGCATCGCGTCCCAGCACGTCGCCGAAACGTGCATGGCGGAGTGACGGATCCGACTCGGTGATCGCGGCCAGCGAGCGCAGCGTGTCGGCATCGGAGTCGACGACGCGACGACGATCGACACGCAAGGCGGCGATCCGCGGACCGTTCGCGTGCGGGAAGACGGTCGCGATGGCGATCGAGTGCGCCGTCGCGTCGAGGGTGACGACGCACCAATCGCGGTTGGGCGCGCGGTGTGCCAGTGCCACACACAGTCGGCGCGTGAGCTCACGCGCATCGGTGGTCACCGCCGATCCCACATGGGGGGCCAGCACCGCGCTGAGGCAGCGCAATCGGTCGCCCCCGCGGGCGAGGTCGGCATCGACCACCAACTCGTCGATGCCCAGGTCTCGGCGCGCGTCGGCCGACAGGTGATGCACAGCGCGAAAGCCCAACAGGTGGACGATGGCGCGAAGCGCGAGAAGTGAATCGGCCTGGGCGAGCAAGCCTGCAGCGGCGCGGAGAGTAAGCACGCCGACAGCATAGACGGTTCGCGCGAATCATCATCACCGTGGCATTCTGTGGGGGGCGATCCTGTTGCGAGTGAAGATTCGTCAGGTGGCCACCTCGCTGGCCAAACTCAGTATCTTTCCGACCTCGGCGACGTCAACCGCGCGCTCTTTCACCGCAACGAGTACCCCATGGCGATATGCTGGCTGAACGGACAATTCCTTCCCGAAGCACAGGCACACATTTCGATTTTCGATCGTGGGCTGCTCTTTGGCGACGGGATCTACGAGGTCGCGGCCGTATTCAACGGGCGCTTGCTGGATGCCGATTTGCATCTGGTGCGTCTCGAGCGTTCGCTGGCGGCCATCGCGCTGGCCTCGCCACAGCCGGCGGCCCAATGGATCGCGGTGATGCAATCGCTGGTCGACCAGAATGCGATCGTCGAAGGCTTGGTGTATCTGCAAGTCACGCGCGGCGTGGCGGAACGCGATTTCGCATTTCCGGCGACGGTCTCCCCGACGCAATTCGCGTACGCGCGACCCAAGACGCTTCGTCTGGATCCAAATGCGCGCGGTATCGCGTTGCATGCGGTCCCTGATATTCGCTGGGCGCGACGCGACATCAAAAGCACCGCGATGCTTGCGCAGGTGCTGGCCAAGCAAGAGGCCAAAGCGAACGGTGCCTACGAAGCGGTGATGCACGAGCGCGGGATGATCACCGAAGGCGGATCCAGCACCGTATGGATTGTGCAAGACGGCACGCTGCTCACGCGGCCACTCTCGAACGCGATTCTCGCCGGGATCACCCGCGACGTAACGCTGCAGCTGGCGTCTCAGGAGGGCATACCAGTCCTTGAGCGCGCCTTTTCGCTGGACGATGCGCGGCAGGCCGAGGAATGTTTCATCACCAGTGCGACGAGCTTTGTGTTGCCGGTCGTCCGCATTGATGATGCGATGGTGGCGAATGGCGAGCCGGGGCCACTGACCTTGCGGTTGCGTGATGCCTATCTGGCGCGCGCTGCGACCATGACGGCGGCGTAGCGCGCGCGGTGCGCGTCATTGGCGTGGCGCAGCTGTGGCGGGGTCGGTACCCACGGTCTACGTTGCGTCATGGCACGCACAGCCCCGACACCACTCTCTGCACCGCCGTCACTCGATGTCGGCGCGCGCGTGGCGCTGATTTCGCCGTCGGGCCCTCTTCGGGATGTGACCGAATTAGTACGCGCTGAGGGTCACGCGCGCGTTTTCGGTTGGGAAACCGTCGTGGGACCTCACGCCATGGCTCGTGACGGCTATTTCGCCGGACGTGACGCGTGGCGTGCGGCCGACTTGGCGGCGGCCATTGCCGATCCGTCAATTGACGGAATCTGGTGCCTGCGCGGCGGGTACGGTGCGATGCGACTGCTGCCGGACGTCGATCTCGATGCGATCGCGAGGCGCCCGAAGGCGCTGATCGGGTATTCCGACATCACCGCACTGCACGCGGCGTGGCAACGGGCCGGGGTGATGAGCTTTCACGGACCGACCGCGCGCGGAGTCCTCACGCCGTTTTCGTTTGATTCGTTCGCGCGGGCGGTGGTTCGGGGCGAGGACAGCGCCGGCGAGGCGCCGGACGCGACGGTGGTTCGTGACGGGACCGCGACCGGTCGGTTAGCCGGCGGCAACCTCGCGCTGGTCGCGTCGCTGTGCGGCACGCCGTGGGCGATAGATTTCCGGGATGCGATTGTCGTACTGGAAGACATCAACGAAGCCACCTACCGGGTCGACCGGATGCTGATGCAGTTGCGGCTGTCGGGGACGCTCGACGGGTGCGTCGGCTTGGCGTTCGGACATTTCACGAATTGCGTCGAACATGCGGACGACGGCAGCAGGGCGCTGACAGATATTGTTCGCGAGTGCGCCGATGTGTTCGGCGTGCCCGCGTTGCTCGGCATCCCAGTGGGCCACATCGACGATCAGTGGACGTTGCCACTGGGCGCGGTGGCGACCCTGAACGCCACGCGTCGTACCCTGCAGGTACATCGCGGCGTGAACCGCTGAACCGAGCGCACGCGTCGCCAGAGACTCACCACTCATGACTGAAGGCTCCCTATGAAGACCGCGCAGCAACTGATAGCCGAGGCGAAGGCCGTCGTGACGGAAGTCACGGCCAGGGAAACGCAGGACCGTATGGTTCGTGGAGACCCCATCGTGCTCATCGACATTCGCGAACAGAATGAATGGAATCTTGGACACGCCGCGAGCGCGCAGTACATCGGTCGTGGCGTACTCGAGAGCCAAGTGGAGTCGCGTGTCGCGCGCGATGCACAGGTGGTGCTGTATTGTGCCAGCGGCAATCGATCCGCGCTTGCGGCGCGCACGTTGCAGGAGATGGGATATGCCAACGTGGCCTCAATGGCCGGTGGGTTCCGTGATTGGGTGGCATCGGGTGGAGAAGTGGCCGACTGATCGGCCACGCCGAGCTCGCACGTTTTGCCGCAGCACTCGCGGCGCATGTGCCGCGCGAATCGGTTCCACGGCCCGAGGCTCGCCTTGCCGCCGTCGCGGCGGTGCTGCGTGTTGTTGATGAGCCGGAACTGTTGTTTATCAAACGCGCCATCGCGGAGCATGATCCGTGGAGCGGTGATGTGGCGTTTCCCGGAGGGCGTCGCGAGCCGACGGATCGCTCGCTACAAGCCACGGCGATCAGGGAGACCTTCGAGGAGCTGTCGCTGGATCTGACGCAGGGGCGCGTGTTGGGGCAGCTTGATGACTTGGTCCCTCGCTCGCGGCGATTGCCGCCAATCATCATTCGACCGTTTGTCGCAATCGTCGCGCCGGACGTGACGTTCCAACTCAGTCGGGAAGTTGCCTCGGTGTTCTGGGTCCCGCTGTCGCACCTGCGCGCGATCGACGCACAGGTCGAGCACGAGATCATGGCCCACGGCGTGCCCGCGCGCTTCCCGGCCTATTCGGTGCAAGGTCACGTGGTATGGGGTCTCACGGAGCGAATCGTTCGACAGCTCCTCTCGCTGTTCGCGGAGTGATCTCGCGTCGCACGGTTTGCAGGGTGTGCACCGCGCTTGCGCATAAGTTTAGGCGAGACTAAACTAGCTGTGTGTCCACACTGAATATTGATACCGCGCCGGAGGGACCGGCTCCGGAGCCCTCACCCGACGCCGGGTGGCGTCGCGCTCGCCTCGCGCCCTCGCTCTCGGAGGTCTATCGCTCTGTCGATGTGAGCGGGACCACGTGGATACGCAAACTGCTGGCGTTCGCGGGCCCGGGGTATCTGGTCGCCGTTGGCTACATGGATCCCGGCAACTGGGCCACCGATCTGGCGGGCGGATCGCGCTTCGGCTACACCCTGCTGTCAGTTATCCTGCTGTCGAACTTGATGGCGGTGCTCCTCCAGGGACTGGCCTCCAAGCTGGGCATTGTGACCGGACGCGATCTGGCACAAGCGTGTCGCGATCACTATTCGCCGCGCGTGACCTTTGGCTTGTGGGTGATGTGCGAGATTGCCATTGGTGCGTGCGATCTGGCCGAAGTGATCGGGACGGCGATCGCCCTCAAGCTGCTGTTCGGCATCCCCATTTCCTGGGGCGTTGTGCTCACCGCGCTGGATGTGCTGGTGGTGCTCTATCTGCAAAACAAGGGATTCCGCCTGCTCGAAGCCCTGGTAATTGCGCTGGTGGTGGTGGTGGGTGGCTGTTTCCTCTTCGAACTGATCATCACGCGCCCCGAGCTTGGCGCGGTGGCGCGTGGGTTCATACCGACGTTTGAGATTGTAACCAATCCCGAGATGCTGTACATCGCCATCGGCATACTTGGCGCCACCGTCATGCCCCACAATCTGTATCTCCACTCCTCGATCGTGCAGACGCGCATGTATGAGGAGAATGTCGCGGGAAAGCGCGAAGCGGTACGTTTCGCGTTCATCGACTCCACCATCGCGCTCACCTTCGCCCTGTTCATCAACGCGGCGATTCTGATCGTTGCGGCGGCCACGTTTCATACCACGGGCAACACCGAAGTCGCCGAGATCCAGGATGCGCACCGGTTGCTCACCCCGCTGCTAGGTGTCGCGGGCGCGAGCACGGTCTTTGCCCTGGCGCTCCTGGCCAGCGGCCAGAATAGCACGATCACCGGCACCCTCGCCGGCCAGATTGTCATGGAAGGGTTTCTCAACCTGCGGATCCGCCCCTGGCTGCGTCGCCTGGTCACCCGGTCGATCGCGATTGTGCCGGCGGCAATCGCCGCCATCTATTACGGAGAGAGCGGCACCGCCAAATTGCTGGTGTTCAGCCAGGTCATTCTTTCGCTGCAGCTCTCGTTCGCCGTGTTTCCACTCGTTCGCTTCACCTCCGACCGGAAGAAAATGGGCGTCTTCGTCAATTCCACAGGGTTGCGGGTCGCGGCGTACACGGTCGCGGTGGTGATTGCGTCTCTGAACGGATGGCTACTCTGGCAAACCGTGCAGCTGTGGGTCACCTGATGTACCAGCGTATTCTGGTCCCACTTGAGCACTCCGCGTGCGATGCGGTGATCCTCGACCACGTGCGCCAGTTGGCGCGTCTGTGTGGTTCGTCATTG
>JANLVM010000172.1:0-4341 GCA_031364015.1 Gemmatimonadaceae bacterium | reverse complement strand
GCCAGCGTCCGCCACTGGTATAGAGGCAGGTCCTATGGATTCGAGTAATCTGAGCGTGTCAGTGGGCTGCCAACAATCTTCGAGCGCTTGGATACGATTTGCGCTGACGCGAATAAGAGCGATATCATCGCCAGACGCAAGCAAGTGTTGGAGAGTCTGAAGCAAAAGGGAAGGGTCGGAAGTACGCTCGATTTCATCGTCGAGGGTGCGTGCGATTCGCGCGTGCAACGCGGCCTTCGAAAGCGCCTGGAGACGCCTCATGCAGGAATTTGCAATTAACTCGTGGCACCGAAAGTACAGTGTGTTCGTAGAAGCAAGCATCCCTTCGAGTTCAAGCTCGGCAATGAGTGCCACCATGGCCGCGGTCGTATGCTGAAGCACCGTCTGCACCCGCTCACACGTCGCCCACTTCCCCAGCAACGCCGCCGTCTGCAGCACGCGCAGCGCATCACCGCTCAACTGACTCAATCGCTGTTCGATCACGCCTTGCAGTGTCGGCGGAACGCCGCCCGCTTCACCCGTTTCAATCCAGTGGTTCACCAGCGCGCGCAAAAACAGCGGACTGCCCTCGCTCGCACGCACGAACCACTCGCCCAGTTCGTCACTCACAGGCGCCGACAGATCCTCGCCAATTGCTCGCGACAACAACAGGCAGCTGTCGGCGGACAGTGGCGGGATGGCCAGCACACGCAGCGACAGCGGCACGCGTTGCGGGCGATGCGGTCGTGCATGCGACTCGCGAGACGTCACCAGCAGAAACACCCGCATCGCGCCCACACGATCAATAAGATCGGCCAGCACATCCCAGGAGTGCTCATCGATCCAGTGTACATCTTCCACGATCAGGAGCATCACCTTCTCGTCGGACACCGCGGCCAGCAAATCGATAATCGCTCGCCGCAACGACGACGCCATCGGCATGGGCTCGCGGGGCGCCAAGGTCGGCGCCAACGCGTCCGGCGCACCCCCGCTACTCTCGGTAGGAGATGCCGGGGCGGATGACGACCCGTCACTCCCGCGATTGGCACGGTCGGATGGCACCAGTCGCCGCAGCGCCGCCAGACTTTCTGGCGCGCAGCCGAGCGCGCCCGAGTGACTCATCAGTTCTGGTAACAGGTCGAGAAATACGGAGAGTGGTCGCAGCAAATCGCTTTCGCGACACGACGTCTGCACGACCCGCATGCCCTCAATGGTCGCGACTTTGTCGAGTTCGTGCGCGAGTCGACTCTTGCCAATGCCCGAGGGTCCGTGCAACAACACCGCGCTCCCGTCGTGCCAGCGCGCGCGCCGCATGGCCAACGTCAACATGGCCAGTTCGTCGTCACGACCGACGAAGTGACGCTCCGTCGATGCGAAGGACAGACGCCGCCTCGACGCGGGTTCGGCGATACGCTTTCGCAACATGGTCGCAGGCAAACGAATGTCCCCGGCGGTCGGACCCAGCTCGGCCAGATAGCGGTCGAGGATGGCCAGCGCCTCCCGTTTCGACCCGGACAACGCGGTGCATTCGGCGATCGTGAGCGTCGCTTCCTCATTGAGCGGATCGAACTGCAACAGCCAGCGCGCCAGTGCATCCGCACCGCCCCAATCGGCACGATCACGCCGCTGCCGCAACTGTTCGACCAGCACACGGCGCACGTCGGCGTGTATCGCCTCACGTTGGACGTCGAGCCACTCCTGATACTCCGGCCACGGCACGGCGAATCCGGGGAGGTATGGACCGAACGGCTCGTGGCCCAGCGTCACGTCACGCTCGAAGGTTGCAGCGGACCGCTCGCGCGAGAATGAGCGCACGACCTGCGTCTCGTCGAGAAAAACCGCATCGCCCTGCATCGACACGCTCACGCCGAAGCCCCGCAGCTTGTACAAGGCCTGCCGAAGGTTCGCGCGTTGCCGGACTGGCTCCTGCTCGGGCCACAGTGAGCGCCGCAGCACGTCGCGACCGAGCATCATACCGGGCGCGCCGGTGAGCCGTACCAACAGGGAAAAGAGCGTCCCCGCCGCCGCGCTGAGTCGCAGCTCGCCGACCATCACGACCGCAGCGCCAAGCGTCTGCAATCGAATGAGCGGACGGGCCTTCGCATCGAAGGAGGGCAACCCACCGGCACCCGTGAGGCGCGGCGAGGTTGTATGCAGGTATGGGCGGGGACGGGCCACTGAGATCCCTCGTGGTAGGTGGGGGATCGACAAAGTGCATCACCGCGTCAGCGCAGTGTCATCTCCGACCACCGGTTTCGACCAGCAAATGGAAAATCAATCGGCTCATACACAAACGCCACATGGATACGGCCGGCAAGCGAGCTCGGCGTCCACGTGGCGTCATCGTCTTCGGTCGTCCACCGGCGAACGCGCGCTCAGCGAGGCAGTTCGATCAGGTCCTCGACCGGAATGCCATCGGCCTCCGCCTGGAAATTCACCACCAGTCGGTGACGCAGCACGGCGTGGGCGACCATACGCACATCGTCCAGGTCGGGCATCGCGCGCCCGTCCATCGCCGCCCGCGCCTTGGCGCCCAACACGAGATACTGCGATGCGCGGGGACCCGCGCCCCAGCTGACATACTTCTTGATCTTGGCGCTGGCTCCCGGTTCATCAGGACGCGTGCTTCGCGCCAGACGTACCGCATACTCGATCAGACTGGGCGGCGCCGGAAGTCGGCGCACCAGCCGCTGCATCGAAAGCAACTCGTCTGCGCCCAACACGGGCTTCACCACGCCTTCGCGGTCACCGGTGGTGGAGCGCACGATCTCCTCCTCTTCGGCGCGCGACGGATACCCCATTCGCAGCTCGAACATGAAACGATCGAGTTGCGCTTCCGGCAGTGAGTACGTGCCTTCCTGTTCGATGGGGTTTTGCGTCGCAAGTACGAAAAACGGATTTGGCAGATCGTACGTGTGACCGGCGACGGTCACCGTGCGCTCTTGCATGGCCTGCAACAGTGCCGCCTGTGTCTTCGGTGGGGCGCGATTGATCTCATCGGCAAGCACCATGTTCCCGAACACGGGACCCGGTGCGAATCGAAACGAACGTTTGCCGGTGCCCGGCTCCTCTTCCATGAGCTCCGTGCCGGTAATGTCACTGGGCATGAGATCGGGCGTAAACTGCACGCGCGTATTCGTGAGATCGAGTGCGCGTGCAACGGTCTGCACCAACAACGTCTTGGCAAGTCCGGGCACACCGATCAACACCACGTGACCGCCGGCCAGCAACGCCGCCACCAGATCATCAACGACGTGCGTTTGTCCGACAATGCGCTTGGCGATCTGCGCCTTGAGTTCGTGACGCGCCGCAGCGAGTCGTTCCAGCAACGCGATATCGTTCGTGTCGGAAGGTGCGTTCACAAGAGGCAAGTGCGGGAAAGAACGGCGCCGCACGTGCGGCAACGAATCGTTGACAAACAATTACGGACGTCCGAAGACGTCCGTTGTCAAACTCCATGAATGTGCTGAGGAAAGCTACTGCGCGGGCGCCAAGCCGCAGCTGGGCGGGACGCGCCGAATGTGCTTACTGCAGCGCGAACCCCACGCGCTGACGCACGGGATAATTCTCACTGCGCAATTGCGCGACAAGCGTGTACTGGCCCTTGGCCGACGGACGCCAACTCTCCGTGTACACGACCGCATCATGCGCCTCAAGCAACCGATTCTTCATGCCTTGCGTGAACATACGGCCCGCGCTCCATCGCCACACCTCGCGACCCGACTGGTCCAGCACGATAAAGTCGTGCGTACGTCCGTCGGGGAAATCGAGTTCAACGCGTTTGCGTGAATCATTCGACACCTCAATCGCGAAGCGCACCACGCCACGCGCGGTGTCGACCATCACATGCGAGGTCACGCCCTGTTCGATACTGGAGCGTGGGCGCGCGCTGGCGACGGTCTTCGGCGTGCGCGGACCGCAGGCGAAGACGAGCACAGCAGCAACCAGCAGGGGAACGATGATGCGAGGGGGCATCAGGTCGAGAATGGTGGGGCTGTAACGCAGTGTGGAAGGCGCACAAGACGTGCTTGCATAGACTTGGACGACCGATCGTCACATTTCGATACGCGCGTACGTTATCAACGACTGACGAGTCTGTCAAGCAAAATATAGCCCGTAAGTGGTAGCGGCATCTACGCTTCTCGAAATATGGAATGACTTCGGTATATGTTCGGCTAACAGGCCTTGGCTTGCTTGCGAAAAATTTCACAAGCCCCTAACTTCACCCCCGAATGACTGAGGAAAAGCAGGGAACTACACCTCCGGCGTCGGCCTCGGATGGGCCGTCGCCGTGGGCAGTCGCCGGGCTGGGGATGCAGTTCTTCCTTGCCCTGCTGGCATTCGTGTATGCCGGCAACTGGA
>JANLVM010000158.1:0-5372 GCA_031364015.1 Gemmatimonadaceae bacterium | reverse complement strand
GCATGCGCGCTGCCCAGCGCATCGGCCACTTCGCGCGCAATGCGTAGCGCGTCGTCAATCGGCAACTGCCGCTCGCGCTCCAGGCGCGCGCGCAGCGTCTCGCCGGTGACAAACGGCATGACATGGAACAGCAACCCGTCCGCCGCGCCACTATCCAGCAGCGGGAGGATGTGCGGATGGGCGGTTACGCGAACATCTGCTCACCAACTCCCCAAGGTGCATCGCGGCGACGGCAGATGCTATGCCCTCCTGCGCGGTGTCGGCCAACGAACACTGTCTCCTCAATTCCCGGGGCGATTCAGTTGGCCACGGATTGACTGGCTGAGGAAATCTGCACATAGTACTGTACATACATGTACAGGAGATCGCATGCTGGACGCAACATTCACGGACTTCCGAAATCACGCCAAGGACTATTTCGACGCCGTCGAAGCCGGAGATACGGTTCGGGTCTTTCGCAATGGTAAGCCGATCGCAGACATCGTGCCGATCGATTCCGACATGCCCTCATGGAAAAGGCCGACGGTCCCCCTCACCGTGAAGGGCGTGTCACTGTGTCGGGAGGTGTTGCGAAACCGGAAACTGTCGCGGTGAGAGTGTTCTTGGATACCTCGGCGTTCGCGAAGCGATACATCGCCGAGCGTGGGTCAGACAAGGTGATCGACCTATGTCAGACGGCAGACGATCTCACCGTCAGCGTCATCTGTCTGCCCGAGCTGATTGCCGCATTGTCGCGCCTGACACGCGAAAAGAAGTTAGACAGGGCGAGCTATCGCCGCCTGAAGGATGACGCCATGGCGGACCTGGCCGATGCTGACATATGCCAACTCACGGAGCACGTTCTGGCTTCGGTGGTGGCATTGCTGGAACAGAATTCCCTCCGGGCCATCGACGCGATCCACGTCGCATGCGCGATCGCCGTCAAGCCGGAATTGTTCGTGTCGGGAGATCGTCAGCAGCTCGCCGCCGCGTGCCGGTTCTTTGGTCTGTCGAATGGCTACTGGCTGCGCGCGCAAGCGGCGCACGACACCTGCCGCGTGCTGCCGCCGTTCGGCTACGGCGGTGAGATCCGATCAATCCAGCCGTCGCCCGTGTACATCCGCATTGGGCGGCCGGACGTTTCGACAAATCGCACCACCTCACCCACCACGCCACCACCCGTCGGTGCGGTGAAGCGAAACTGACCGCCGCCGAGTGGAACGAGTTCTACCGGGTTGTCCGCGTTGGAACCGTTGGGCGTGATGATGACAAGCTTCTGGTTGAGCAGGACCACCTGCGAGTCGCCGCCTCGGCCGCGATAGAGACCCGCGAACCGGGCCCACGCATTGTCCCATGCGACCGTCGTCGGCTTCTTCGTTGTCGCCTTCGCCACCGCAGCTCCTACCGTCGCGATGAGCTGTCGCGCGATGTCGCCAGGGTTCGAATCGTTCGTGTTCGTAAGCACGATGATGCCAACCTTGTCGTCGAGCTGGAGGAACGTCTGCGTGGTGTTGCCCGGGTAGCCGCCGCCGTGGCCAGTCCACGTCCGGTTGTTGATGCGGCTGATGTCGTAGCCCAGCCCGGAGCCAGACGTCCAATTCTCCTCAACCGATCGCACACGGTGCATTTCGCGCCACGATCCGCTGCTCACGATTTGTGCGCCACCGCGCGCGCCCGCGCGGAAGTTTGCGGACACGAACTTGGCCATGTCGTTCACGTTCGACGTGATGCCGGTGGCGGCGCCCATGCCGCGCGCGTCCACAAAGGGCAGCACCTCGCGCGTGCCGTCGGGCATGCGGCGAGCGTACGGCACCGCGAGGCCGCTCACGTTCTGGTCCACGCTCGATGACGTCATCGCGAGCGGTTGAAAGATGTTGCGTTCTACGTAGGTCGCCCACGGCTGCGCGGTGACCTTCTCGATGACCAAGCCGGCCACGGCGTACGCGAGGTTCGAATACTTCCAGCGCACCGAGGGCGCGAACGCGGCCTTGCGGTCGACGTAGAGCCGCTTGAGTTGGTCGGCCGTTGGGAACTCATACGACACCCAATGATCGCCGGCCTCGCGCTGCAGCCCGGAGCTGTGCGACAGGAGTTGCTCGATGGTGACCTGTCCGTCGTCGGCGCCGGCCGGTGCGGCCTTGAACCAGGAGAGGTATTTCTCGACGGGATCGTCGAGGCGCAATTTCCCTTCTTCGCGCAGTTGCATGATGGCGATCGCCGTAAAGAGTTTGCTGTGCGACGCCATGCGGAACTTCGTCTCCGGCGACATCGGGATCTTCGCCTTGATGTCGGCGTAGCCGAATCCTTTGGACCACACCAGTTGTTGGTCGCTCACCACGCCGACGACGATTCCGGGGAGTCCGCGATAGGCAATCTGTCCGTCCATCCACGCCGAGAAGAGGCGCTCGGCGCCGAGCACGTCGGGATCGTCGGCAACGTTGGTGGTGCGCGACGTCGGCGCGGGTGCTGGTGACTGCGCCGCTCCGGAGGACGATGCGACGGCGAGTGCGAAGCCGAGCATGCTCAGCAGGAAGCGTCGACCGTGAAGACGATGGCAGATCTGCATGATGGTTCCGAATGGCAGGGGGTTGACCGACCGACAGTTTCGTGCGGCTTACGGCGCGAGGTAAAGACCTCGAATCACGCCGTCATCAGCGCGGACAGCACGCGCACCGCATTCTCCGGAGAACGAAGGAGATACGCCGCCTCGCGCGAGTCCTCGGGAAGCTGTACAATACGACGCGACGAGTCAACCTGCGGCATCACCACCCATTTTTTCAGACCGCTCACCGGCAACCAGTGGGATGACTCGCACGCGTTGCGCAGCCGTTCAGCTATTGTGGCGAGATCCGGTCAATCCAGCCGTCGCCCGTGTACATCCGCATTGGGCGACGGGCACCTCAACAAATCGCACGACCTCACCCACCACGCCACCACCCGTCGGTGCGGTGAAGTTGCCGCGTCACTTATTGGCGTCGAGGATTGCCTTGCGCTGCACCCACGTTTGCCCGTCGGTAATCCACTTGGCTGGCGTTTCGCCTTTCAGGTAGTACGCAAACCACTGCAGGATGCGCCGTTCGTAGTCGATGGCGTTCTCGCGCTTACCCAAGGCGTGTCCTTCGCCGGGATAGTTCAGCATCACGGCGTCCTTGCCGGCGCGACGGGCGTAGTTCCAGAACAGCACACCCTGCCGCATGTCAACCGTCGGATCTTCACTGCCAATCTCGATAAGGATGCTTTTCGCGGGCATCACATGCACTTTGTTGAGCGGCGAGTTCCTGATCATCGCGTTCATGTCCTCCCACGGCGGCACCTGCATGCGGAACTGGCCCGTTTCCCAGTGGTTGAACTCCGGGATGGAACTCCAGTGCATTTGTCCGGCAAAGCTGATCATGTCACTGATGCCAGCACCCGCCACAGCGGTCTTGAACAGCGTGCTGTGCGTGGCCAGATAGTACGCCTCGTAACCGCCCTGTGAATGTCCACAGTGGCCAATGTTTGCCGGATCCACGAGTCCGCGCGCAATCACCTGCCTTACCGCCGCTTCCACCGAGTACAGCACGGACACGCCGGGCTCGCGTGGGCGAAACACGATGTCGGGCATCAATACGAAGTATCCGTTCTGCGTGAACACGTTCGCGTTGTAGTAGTCATTCTCGCGCGGTACGATGTAGCGATGCAGACCTTGCGACAGCATCTCGTACGTGTACACAATCATCGGGTACTTCTTTTTGCGATCGTAATTCGCCGGATAGTACAGGATGGCCTGCAGAGGCCGACCAATGGTACTGGTAAAGTTCATCAGCTCCGCCTTCCCCCACGCATAGTCGCCCTGGAAGGCGTTCGTTTCCGTCCATCGCTGTGGCGTGGCTAGTTCTCCGTCCGTCACATACGCGTTGGGCGACTCCGCGAAACTTTGGCGCACGAAGACGTAGCGTTCGGCGCTGTCGGCCTTTGACAGGCTCGCGACCGAGGCATCGGCCAACACGAGGCGTTGCACCACACCTTTCGGCGACAAGCGGGCGTAGCCGCTCGTCTTCGTGCGCTTTCCGTACAGCGTGAGATACACGGGCCTGGAGAGGTCCGCCGCTCGCTCGGCGGACGACGCGGTGAACGGGGCCAGCGACTGCACGCGATGTACCACTCCCTCGCTTGCGCCTTCGGTGAGTCGACGTCCTCCCGAGCCGTCCAGCGCAAGTGCCCACACATCGTACTCGCTGTTCACCAGTAACCCCGTGCCGTCCCTCGTCCATGTCGGCGCACCGATGGGTGGTAACACATCATTGGGATGGTCATCGTCGCGGTCGACAAAGTCCACCTGCTTCGTCGCGCGCAGCGTGGCGGTGAGGTTGGTGCGTGCACCGGTCGCGATATTCACCGTCCAATAGTCGCGTCCATCAAACCACGGCATCCGGGTACCAGTGGGATCGGCCCCGAACACATGGCGAACTTTGGTGAGCAACTTCTTTCGCGTTCCGTGGGCGATCTCGATCGCCCACACGTCCTCATCGGCGCGTCCGAACTTCTGCCCCCAGGCGTACGGCTTGCGATCGATCTCCGTGGCGAACGCGTCGCCCTCAAGCACAGTAATTCGTTCGGTCGGGTCACTGGCCAGCGTCACCACCGCGTGGTCCGCCATGCGCCACGCGGCCAGGGTGGTTGCTCGCAAGTCGCGTTGCTCGTTGGATCGTTGCTCCGTGACCACCCGCACATCATTCGTGTGCCAGATCTCGACGTCGGAGACTTTGTCGTCGCTCTTCGTGATCGCTTCGGTAACCGGCTCGCGCTGACGCACGCCGAAGTACAGGATGCGCCCGTCGCGCGACCACGTGGGACGTCGATAGTCGGCGACTCGAGCGCCTTTCGGAAACCCCACCGCCGTCGCAGCGTCGAGTGTGCGATGCGCCACGTCGACCGCACCGACCGACGCCCATGCCAGGATAACGTGCGCCGTGTCGGCGAACTCCTTCTGGACGAGAGAACGCAGCACCACGAGGCCGTCGGCTTTCGGTCGCCATGACAGCGCCCGATACACATTGCTCGAAGATTCCATCACACGCACCGAGCCGGTCGCGCCGTCAAAGAGGTGCACGCCGTTCCCCGCACCACCGTCAACCGTCACGCTGAACGCGAGCAACGGCTTGACCTCGCTCCATGCCTGTTCGGTCACGTTGTTGAACGACAGTCGCGTGCCCTTTGCCAGATCCAGCACCAGCACCTCGTTCGTCTTCTTGCCCTCTGCAGCGTACTTGGTGACGGACACAAAGCCGCCCGATGGGTTGAAGCTGAACGCGGTCACGTCAGCAATCGCGACTGTTTCGCCCGTCGCGAGATTGCGCACGGCCAACGCAGTGAGCACCGGCTTCTTGTCCTTGAGGAGCCGGTCACGTTCC
>JANLVM010000150.1:0-3430 GCA_031364015.1 Gemmatimonadaceae bacterium | reverse complement strand
TTCCGATGAAAACGGAATCTCGCCGACCCGTTCGAATTGCGCATCGAGTGCTTCGGCCAGCAATCCCACTTTGCGCGCCGCGACCACGAGAGCACCCTCTGTGGGGTCGCCCTGCACCAGCCAGCGCCCCTCACGCTCGTGTATCGTCGCATTGTTGACACGCTCTGCCGCAGTCAGCGCGCCATGCAGCTCGGTGTGCAATGCCCCTGCTAGCGTGGCGCTCCCCTCGCTCTCCATGCTCCCGACCGGCTCGTACCCGGTACCACCAACGCGCACGCGGCCGCTCGCCGTGACGATGGCGCGCACGGTCATCTCGTTGCGCGTCAGCGTCCCGGTCTTGTCCGATGCGATGACCGTCGCCGATCCGAGCGTTTCGACGGCGGCAAGGTGTCGCACGATGGCCCGACGTTTCGCCATCCGCTGGACACCAAGCGCGAGAACGGCGGTCACGACGGCGGGGAGTCCTTCGGGCACGGCCGCGACCGCCAGCGCCACCCCGAGTATGAGCACGTCAAACAGTGCAGACATATTCCGGACGCCGTCGAGAGCGATGATGGTGCCGATCATGACCGTGGCAATCACCGTTACGATAATGCCGAGCAGTCGGCCGACGCGATCGAGCTCCTTCTGCAACGGGGTCGAGTCCTCTGGCGCCTCCTTCAGCATATCCGCAATGCGCCCCATCTCGGTCGCCATAGCGGTCTGCGTAACCACTGCCATGCCTCGACCGGAGGTTGCTGTTGTACCACTGTACAGCATGTTGCGACGGTCACCGAGTTCGACATCACCGGACACGGGCGCGATGTCCTTCGCGACGGGAAAGCTTTCCCCCGTCAGCGCGGCTTCCGCCGTGTGCAGCGAACTGGAGTGAACGAGGCGTGCGTCGGCCGGAATCGTATCGCCTTCTTCAATCAAGACGAGGTCTCCTCGCACCAGCTCCGACGCGGGAACACGGTATCGCTCGCCCTCCCGGACGACGGTCGCCTGCGCTGCGGCCAGCTTCCGCAATGCCGCGACGGCGGCGGCCGCCCGCGACTCCTGCACAAACCCCATGATCGCATTGAGCAGGACGACAGAAAAAATCGCCAATGCCTCGTACGGCAGGGCCGATTCGCGCTCGACAAGCCACAACGTTGCTGAAATCGCGGTGGCGATCAACAACAGCAGGACAAGCACACCCGTAAATTGCCCGGCGAACTTTCTCCAGGCGGGTACCGGGGCTTCAGGCGTGAGCTCGTTCAGGCCATCGCGTTCCAATCGCCCGAGCGCATCAGCTTTTCCAAGTCCCCGTACCGGGTGCGTACCAAGCGCGGCAACGACGTCTTCCAACGTCTGCTGGTAGGGCGGCAGCGATGCGCTTACGCCATGAACCCGGACGTCTGGACGTTGCATGGTCAGACCGACGAGACGCGGCTGCCGCTCCGAACCGCCAGCAGTGCACGCTGCAGCACACCGGCGGAGGCGTGCAGCCCTGCGTGTTCCACGGCGTCAAGCGGCACCTCGATCACGCGCTCGACGCCTGACCGCCCGACAACGCATGGCAAGCTCAGATACAGACCGAACAGGCCATACTGCCCGCTCAGCAGGGTGGACACGGGGAGTACCGTATGCTCATCGCGCAGGATTGCCTCACAGATACGCGTGACACAGGACGCAATGGCGAACGAGGTGAAACCCTTGCTTCGAATGATATCGGGAGCGGCTTGGCGCACGCGCTCCAACACGGCGCTCGGATCGATGAGCTGTCCGTCTCGCGCGTACTCACGCAGTGGCACCCCGGCGACATCAGCCGAACTCCAGGCGGCAATCTCCGAATCTCCGTGCTCGCCAATGATGTAGGCGTGCACCGAGCGCGCTTCGACTCCCACCTCCTCGCCAAGCATTGCCCGGAGCCGAGCGGAATCGAGCAGCGTACCCGAACCGATGACCCGCCCGGCCGGGAAGCCCGACTCTTCGTACGCCACCTGCGCGAGGACATCGACAGGATTCGTGGTCATCAGGACAATGCCCGCGAAGCCTTCCGCCGAAAGCGCCGTCATGCAGTCACGCACCACGCGGACGTTCCGCGCTAACAGGTTCAGCCGCGACTCGCCCGGTTCACCAGCGACGCCAGCGGCGATGATCACGATGCTGGCTTGCGCCGCATCCCGGTAGTCGCCGACGCGGATACGAACCGGTCGGGTCATCGCGACAGCATGCTGCAGGTCCATGGCCTCCGCTTCTGCGGTATCACGATTGATGTCAAGCAGGATGAGTTCACGCGCAACGCCGCGAAGCATCAACGCGTATGCGCTTGTTGATCCCACGTGTCCGCAGCCAATGATGGCGATACTGTCGCGTGCTATCTGTCGAGCCATGATCAGCGCCGCAATGGCGACGATGAGGCGGCGAGCACCGGCGAGACGAATCCCGGACGTTTGACCACCAGCGCCGAGCAGGCGAGTCGCCCGATGATGGTCTCTGCCACGCTACCGATGAAGAACCCATCGAGCCCGCGACGGGCCGCGCTCCCGAGGAACACGACGCCGGCGCCAAGGTCCTGCGCCAGCTGCGGAATAGCATCCCGGGGCTTGCCCTTCACGAAATGCACGCCGGCCAGCAGCTCCTGGCATCGTGCCTCGCTCATCAACTGCTCCATCGACTCGCGCGCATACTCGTGTTGGAGCGCGAGCAACGATCGCGTGCCTTCCTCGCCGTACTTCGAGGCAATCATTTGTTCGCCCCACAGTTCCCACGCGTGACCGACGTGGAGCTCAATTCCGGTTCCGGCGGTCAAGATCACGGCGAGCCGTAGCAGCTCCCGGCTCAACAGTCGGTGGTCGCTGGCGTTCTCGCCGGGTTGCAACGCAATCAGCGCGCGACCTGGGAAATCGTGGAGGTCGGAAGGAATCGACCACACCGGCACCGGACACTTGCGGAATAAGTGATGACTCACCGATCCGAAGGAATCGGTGCTGGCGTCATCTTGTGCCGCGAGGACTATCAAGTCCGGAAGATTCGTGAGAGCGTGCCGGGTGAGCGTATGCCACCCGACCTCTCCCTGCAGCACCACGTGTTGCACCCGCCCGGTCGGCAATTCATGTTGGGCGTCCGCTTCCATCGCCAGCATGTGTTGGAGCTTGTCCTCCGCGAGCATGCGTACGAGGTCTTGCCCGATAGGCGCGCGAAGAAGTCGATCATCCGTCGGCTCGGTGACGCTCACGAAGGTAAGGGTCGCGCCATGCCGCTTCGCGAATTCGACAGCAAACGTGACAGGCGCGGAGGATGATGCGCGCGTATCGGCGAAGAACCAGATGTCCCGTACGGCGTGTTGCATGCGCTACCTGCAGAAGGCTGCGTCGTGCCATTACCCGAACCTGCCAACAGCATAGGTGATCCATTGATCGTACTACTCAACGCATGTGATAGCAAATGCGACGCGCTCCCCGTC
>JANLVM010000105.1:0-2808 GCA_031364015.1 Gemmatimonadaceae bacterium | reverse complement strand
GCATGCGCTGGAACTGCACATCGGCCCAACTTTGCGCGTACGAGCACCCGTAACTGCGCACCGGTTTGCCGACTTTCTTGTAGTAGTCGGACATCAGTGTGGCCTGCTCGCGCGTCGTCTGGTAGTCGACGAACACACCGTCTTTCACGATATCGAACTTCACCGGCTTCACCGCTTCGTCATCCCAACCGATGGCGCCAAGGGAACCAGGTTGTTCACGATCACCCACGATGTTCATCAGCTCGGTGCCGTACTTGAGTTTGCCCAGCACTGCGTCTGGCGGTGCGACGAAACTCGTGCCGGCATAATTCGCCTCGAAGCCCAGCGCGCGATCGAGTTCGGTGGGATGCGCAATCACTTCGTGAATGGTGAGCCACAGGTTGGACGGATGAAGCAGCAGGTCGAAGCGACCGGCTTCCACTGGCTTTGCACTCAGTTTCTCGACGGCCCATTCCGCGTACTGTGGCGCGCGGTCAGCGAGTTTGGCGTTCAGGACGTGCTCGTAGCCCAAGCCCATCGGCGCAATATCGTTGCTGTCTATTGATTGGAAGTCCGTGCGATCGGCCGAAACCGCCGACACCGACATCGAGGGCGACGTACGATAAATCGTCTGCACGATGTACGAACCGTCGCTGGTCATCAGCGATTTCTCCTCGCGCAGGAAGAACATCGCGGCGGTGGCGGTACTGATTCCCTTCACCTTGAGTGCCGCTTCAGTGGCAGCCAACAAGACAGCGACCTTGTCCGGCACGGCCACGGTGAACGGGTCGGTGGTGATGGGGCTCTTCCAGACACCGACCTGATTGCCCGGTGTTGGTGCCAGAATCACTGGCCGCAGTTGGCTGGCACGATTGGCCTTCGCCTGATCGATGGCCGCGCGCGCGATGGAGGCCACCGAATCGCGCGTCAGTTGACTGGTTGCCGCAAATCCCCATGCGCCGTCGACCAGCGTGCGAACTCCCATGCCAAAGGTGTCGACGTCGCTCACGCCCTGCACGATGCGGTCGCGCACGTTCACATTCTGCTGTCGCCGCGCCGCGACCCGCACATCCGCATATGACGCACCGCCGGACTTGGCGACGTCAATCGCGTGTTGCATGAGGGCCTTGACGGCGGGATCATCGACCGCGGGGGTGTCGGCCCTGTGGAGAATGCCGGAGGCGGGAAGCCGCGTGTTGGCAACGAGCGTGCCAGCAGCAACGGCGGCGGACGCCTTGAGGAAATCGCGTCGTGATCGAGTCACGGGAAGTTCCGGGGACGAGGTGCTCTACGGTGGGGTTGTGACCTCTTGCGATAGTCACGCTGTTGTGCAGATACATTACCATGATTCACCGCCAATCGCCTCTCCTTACGCGGCGTCGTCGCGTCGCCGGGCCCGTTCTCCTCGCGGCCGTATTGGCCACCGCGATGGCCTGCGGCAAATCGAAATCGTCGACGGAGCCCAATGGCCCTGCCGGCATCGCGGGTCGCGTCACCCAGGTCGTCCCCGACGGGAATTTCCGCGGCACGATCCGCGTGGAGTACGACCCCAACAGCAGCGCGGGCTCACCCAAGGCCGTGGTGACTGTCCGATCAACAACCACCATCCTCACGCTGGCACGCGCCGAGGGTGATTTCCGGGTCTTGTCGACGGGCCAGTGGGTGCGTGTCTGGTTCGACGGCCCCGTCGCCGAATCGTATCCGGTGCAGGGTGTGGCCGCGACGGTGGCGATCGACTCGCTCGGGTTCGGAGTTGCCAACCGGGTGCCGCGTTAGCGAAGAGCGGCTCGTCAACAGTCACCGCTTTCGCCATAAACGAATTCGGCTACCTTTACCTTTATGAACAAAGTAAAGGCTGGCCCGAAGAAGACAACGCGGATTAGCAGCAAGCACCAGATCACGATCCCCGTAGACACCCTGCGCGCTGCGGGTCTCGAAATCGGCGAACGCGTGAGTGCGACGTGTGATGGCGTCGGGCGCGTGATTCTCGAGCGCGAGAAGGATGTCCTCGCGGAGTTCGCCGGCGCGCTGACTGGCGTGTATGCGCGCGATGAACTCAATGCGCTGCGTGCTGAGTGGGAGTAGTTCACCTCGACGCCGGTGTGGTAATCGGCTTGCTGGACGCGAACGACCCGCATCACACGTCAGCGCATCTCGCGCTTGTCCGAATCTCGCGCGACGGTCACGGGCTGGCGATGGCCGCATCGGCCTTCACCGAGTGTCTGGTCGGTCCCTCTCGTCGTGGAACGGCGAGTGTCGACATCGTTCGCCGTTTGTTTGAACGCCTTCCAATCTCCATCGTCGCACTCGACAGTGAAATTGCTGCAACTGCGGCCCGACTTCGCGCTCAGCATGCTGGCGTACGACTGCCGGACGCGCTCGTTATCGCGACGGCGATCAGACGTGCTGCCGGTCAGCTCGTGACGACGGATCGCCGATGGCCATCAGCGAAGGCGATGAAAGTCAAATTGATCGTCACGATCCTGGGTCCTGACAGTTGACGCGACCCTTAACCGCGATAGCTTCGCCAGTACACCTACGCGTCGCCGACCCTCTGCCGTCTCTGCCATGACTCACGACCTCCGTCGCTCCTGTTCACTCGTGGTACTCGCTCTCGCCGTTGCGACGACCGTTCGCGCGCAGCCGCGCATGAGCGCTCCCGGCGCGCCCACAACGCTGACCCCGCAGCAGCAGGCCGCGCGCGCCATCTACAAGGAATTGGTCGAGATCAACACCGTCGATTCGGTGGGTTCCGTGACGAAGGCTGCCGAAGCCATGGCCGTGCGCTTCCGCGCCGCCGGCTTCGCCGAGAGCGACATTCACATCGTC
>JANLVM010000069.1:0-2378 GCA_031364015.1 Gemmatimonadaceae bacterium | reverse complement strand
GAGATGGTGGAGAAAGCGGCAATGTTTGGCGCGTCCACCATCGTGGCCATTTCCGCGCCCACGTCATTGGCCGTCGAACGCGCAGTCGTGCATGGCATGACGCTGATGGCGGTGGCACGTCGCGATAGCGCGCTCGTGTTCCATGGGGCCGAACGTGTGCAGGATGAACCGGTTGCGTCGACGGTTGCTGGCGGTCCGGCGCGATGAAAGTCGAGAAGCTGGTCCGCATGGCCAACGAGATTGCGCGCAACCTGCGCGCGTTGCCCGGCGACCAACCCCACATCGCCACGGCGGATCACCTGAAGGCCTTCTGGACACCAGGCATGCGAGCGACCCTTATCGCGCACCTCGATGCCGGTGGAGACGGGCTCGACCCGATCGCCGTGCAGGCGGCGCAATTGTTACGCGCGCGCGCCAGCACGTCCTGACCGCGCGAAGTTCGTCGCTACGGTTCCAGCACATCCGGCGTATGCACATTGCGCACAGTCCGAGGACTTTGGCAACCACAATGTGTTCCGGCTGTTGACGCGCTGGCGCAACCGGGTTTGCACGTTCAACGATGATATGCAGGGCACGGCGGCGGTCGCGCTTTCCGGACTTTTCTCGGCGACGCGCCTGACCGGCATGCCGCTCACCGACATGCGCCTGTTGTTCTTTGGCGCAGGAGAGGCCGGTATCGGCATCGGCGACCTTGTCGTCGAAGCGCTGAGGTGAAGGCGGCGATGTACGAGCCCGCCTACGTCAGCTACGAGCGGCGAAAGACGGACCCGGCCAACACCAAGCACGCTTCATCGCGGTCTCTTGCTCCGCCTGCGCTGTGATGGAAATCGAAATACGCGAGCACGCTGGGAGTGTCGCGCGTGTGCACCGGAATTGCTGCGACAAGTGAAGCACGCACATCGAGACCCCCCGCGCTCCGCCTCGCATTCGAGCCGCTGTCGTCGTCGCATCGCCGCCCTGAGCGCCGCGCTACCGGATAATTCCGAATCAAGGGATCAGCGCTTTTCGATTGGAAGTCCAAGATGCCAGCTCCTCGCGCACTCGGACCGGCGGACTGCGTTCAACACCAGATTGTGCCGCGGCGGCGCGGCACGAATCTCAACTTTGTTGGGCAGTGGCGCACCGCATCACGCCGTGGCGTGTTCCCATCGATGCGCGAGCTCTCGGAAAGCCGCTTCGTGCTCCGGCCAGTCGTGCAGCGTCGCTGGATCAAAGTCAGCGCCATTGGGCCATACGACCGTATGCACCTCAGGATCAAGCCGCACTTGATTGAACACGGCCGGATCACGTAGTGGGCCGAAGAGTTCACCGGCAAGGATGGGCCAAAAATCAATCCGCTGCTCCACGCCGTCATTGAAACGCAGGTGCAGCGTAAAGGGGGCGACACGTGGCCAGGCCGCCAACACGAGGTCGCGCAATTCGGCATTGCGGATATTCCCGCACGTCACCCACACGACCTGCGGCGGTGGCCCGTGCTGATCGAGCAACAGGACGAAGTCTTCATCTTTGGTGAAGATCACGCCCACGCGATGGGCGCGCGCCGCGTCGAAAATGACCGGGTCTTTGGCGGTCAACAACGCGACGTCGGAGACATGGTGCGCATCGATCTCTGCGTACTGCGTTAGCCAGCGCGCAAGTGAGGGCGGAAGTTGTGCATCCACCCACGCGAGCAGGCGCGCCGAATCGGTCACGCCTTACGCAGCGACCGTCGGATGATTCATGCGTCGGGCCGCGTACAGCAGGCTCGCCGCAATGTCCTCGGGCTCGAGGTAGGGAAACTCTTCGAGGATCTGTTCGCGTGATTCGCCGGCCGCGAGCAATTCCAAGACATCGATGACGCGGATCCGCATACCGCGAATACACGGCCGTCCGCCGCACTGCTCGGGGCGGATCGTGATGCGCTGCAGTAGGTCGGCTGAGATCACAGGTCGCTCGGAAAGAGTGTGCTGAAACATAGCCGAAAGTTCGCATCAACACCGAGAAGAGCGCGGTGGCCCCGGCACGAGACCGTCAATTCCTTGGCTACAGTTTCTGGTATGCGAAGGGTGGGCAGGTCAACCGTCGGGTCGCACCGAAAGCCCTGACGACGCTGAAGGAGCGCCTCCGGGAGATCACGTCCCGGAACGGGGGGCGCAGTCTCGCTCAAGTCGTGGCGGCACTGCGGAGCTATCTCACGGGATGGAAAGCATACTTTCGTCTCGCGGACACGCCGGGGGTGTTTACCGCCGTGGACCGATGGCTTCACCGCCGATTGCGCATGCTCATGCTCATGCTCATGCTCATGCTCATGCTCATGCTCAAGCAGTGGAAGCGAGGACGGACGATATACCGGGAACTGCAACGCCGCGGAGTAGGCGGTGCAGTGCTCGGGATGGCGG
>JANLVM010000135.1:0-2517 GCA_031364015.1 Gemmatimonadaceae bacterium | reverse complement strand
AACATCGATAGCGTCCGCGTTCTCGCAGAGGATGACCACGTGCGGGATTCCCGCAGTCGTGTAGCCGATTCGACGCTCGCCTGGCCCGCGATCGATCTCCAGATTGGCGACAATTTGGGTCACCGGTTGAAGCTCGATTTCGGGTACTCCGTCGAACACGCGACTGGAGATTCGACCAGATGGGGTCTCGAGGCCCATGCCATCTGGATGCGCCAGGCCGAGTTCAACGGACATGACCGCTGAACACAAGGTGGCATTTCCGCACAAATCTGCTGGCGTGCCATCACTGTTGAAATACCTGATACGCGCCTGGATGGAATTATTCGCCGACGCCTGTTGGCTCGCCGAAACAGGTTCGAGGATGACGATGCCATCGGCACCTATCCCGTTATGTCTACTGCAGATGGCGCGAATCACTTCAGGTGATGTCAAACGCGACGCGTCCACCTGTCGACCGTCGAAAAATACGAAGTCGTTTCCCGATCCCGTCATCTTGACAAAGGAGATGCCGGAAAGTGCGCGTCGGGCTTGGTGGTGATCCGACATGGTGTGGGGTATCCTGATTTGTGAGGACGTTGTCAGGCGCGACCGGTCAGACCCCACCACCGCAGGCGCCACACCATCCAGATGGCTTCCCGTACGATGCCTTTGGACATCTTGGATTCGCCCTCTGATCGATCGTGAAAGACGATGGGGATCTCGGCGATGCGAAAGCCGCGTTTCCAGGCACGAAAGCTCATTTCAATCTGAAATGCATAGCCATTGGAGCGAACCTGATCCAGGGGAATCGCCGCGAGCACCTCGCGTCGAAAGCACTTGAATCCACCGGTTGCGTCACCGAGCTTAAGCCCGGTCACCGCGCGCGCATAAATGTTGGCCCCGTAGGAAAGTATCAGGCGCGTCATCGGCCAGTTGACGACGGTGACTTTCCCATCGCGATATCGCGAGCCGAGCACCATGTCAGCATTCTCCGCAGCGGCCAAGAACTCCGGCAGATGGGACGGGTCGTGCGAAAAGTCGGCGTCCATCTCGAAGATGAAATCATACGGACGAGCGAGCGCCCACGCGAATCCGGCCAGATACGCTCGGCCCAGGCCTTGCTTTCCTTCCCGATGCAGCACATGGACCCGTGGATTCTCCAAGGCCAGGTCGTCGGCCATGCGCCCGGTGCCGTCGGGGGAATTGTCATCAACAATCAGCACATCAAGACGCGGATCCTGAAAGAGGATTAACGGCACGATTCGCGCGATGTTCTCGCTTTCGTTGTACGTTGGCACGATGACGAGTCCGCGCTCCTGGAGTGCGAGCGAGCCGCGCGGCGGCGTTGGCATACGGGACAAGCGGGGGCTCCTTAAACCGAGGGCACGCGGGTGCGTCGTCGGTCTAGCAGTCCCCCGCCGACCAACGCCGCCAAGGCCACCACCAGCGCGCCAATGCTAATGCGTCGTCCGGTGCGATACGGGGCGCTGTCAAAGCGTAGGGTGACGTTCTTGGCACGGGCGGGAAGCTCAACACCAATGAGGGTGAAGTCTGCACGGGCAGTCACCGCCGGTTTACCATCAACCGTCGCGGTCCATCCAGGATAGAAGTTCTCCGAAACGATAAGGGCGCTGCCAGCTGTGGGCTCGCCGTCGATCGTCAGATCGATCGCGCCAGGGTCGTACCGTGTGACTGTTACGCCGAAAGGGACGGCCTCGGGAAGCGGCGCGTTGACCGCCTTCGCCTGCACCGCCGCATCCGACTCAAAGATCGCGACTCGGCGTACGTCGAACAGCGGATTGAGTACGGTCGCCTTGGTCGTGGCGTCGTCCAACTTGACGATCATCGGGGCGACCCAGGCCGCTGGATTCGCTCCCGGTAATTCGTACAGGTACGTCATGGTGCCAGCTGCGTTTCGCACGGGGCCCGCGACCAATTTGGCGCCCTGGAACGGCACGCTATTGACGTTGGTGTAGAAGTAGCGGGCATTGACCAAGGCCCAGAAGTTCGGATTTGCCAGCGACTGATAGCCGTCTTCTTTGCCATACAGCTCTTGATAGCGCCCAAGTTCATTGCCGTGGTATCCGAGCACCCCGCGCACGTTGTGACTCATGAGCGCGTCGCCGGCGATGAAGGGGTCGTGCGGCGCCATGTTGTCGCTCATCGGCAACGCGATCACACGCGCTGGTTGCGGCCGAGCCTTGAGGAACGTGATGATGTCGTCGTCGGCGTACAGTTGGGCCGCGCGCGGTGAGAATCTCCAATAATTCCGTTCCACACTCCAGAGGTCGAGCGCTACCACCGCCAGCAGTATCCAGCCGGTTCGCGCGGCCGACAGGCGACCCCGCGCGGCCAAAATCATGACGGTGATGGTCGCGATTACGAACGCGGCCGAACGCCACGCGCCCAGCACCACATTCGTCGCGTTCGCGTCGATGCTGTCTGCGCGCGCACTGTTAATGCTCATGGCGATGTTCGAGAACTCACCCGCTGACGCCATCAGACCAACCACCAATGCAAATCCGGCCCAGAGTCCTG
>JANLVM010000028.1:0-1623 GCA_031364015.1 Gemmatimonadaceae bacterium | reverse complement strand
CGCAACCATCGGCTCATCGCCGATTTCGGGAAGGAACGGCGACGGTTCGGTTGCCGAAAGCACGGCCATGTAGAGCGCTCGGCGCACGGGTCGGTCGAGCGAACTCATTTCCAGCCAACCTGTGCGCGGACCGTAGTCGGTACTGGCCATGAAGCAGAGGTACTTGCCGCCCGCGTCGAATGCGGGCGACACGGCGTCTGACATACCATCCGTGACCTGAGTTGCCTTGCCCTCTGTCATCGAATAGAGGAACACGGCGCGCAGGTGGTTGTCGAGGCTCTTCGAGTACGCGAGCCATCGCGAGTCGGGCGACCAGACCTGATCGAACGCGCGCCCCGGATCGGCGTATGTCTCGACGTCGATCTTCGACGCCTTTCCCGACGCCACATCCATTGACCACAGTGTGAGATGGTTGTCCTGGAACGAAACCCGCTTGCCATCCGGTGCCCACGACAGCGCCGAGAAGTACGCCGCCGACGGCAGCGCAATCGCGCGTGGCTTGGACAGCCCCGACTGGTCTCCGATCAGCAGTTGGTATTCGCCGCTCACATCTGAAAACCACGCGAGCTGTGTGCCGTCGGGCGACCATTGCGGATTCCGATCATGCACCGCCGTGCTGCGGGTGAGATTCCTTACATCGCCCTTCTCGACTGGCACTGTGAAGATGTCACCGCGAGCAGCAAGGGCAACGCGAACCCCGGTGGGCGACAGCGAAGCGTCACGGATGCCGGTCGCGACGCGCTTGAACCCGGCACGCGCCCACGGCAAATCCGCAGTGACGTCGATCTTCAGCTGACGAGTCTCGCCGGTCTTCATGTCAAACAGGTGCACGTACCCGGCCTGCTCGTACACGACCGCGTCGGAACCGGCAGACGCGTTCATGACGTCGTAGTTCGAATGATGCGTGAGCTGCTTGAGCTCCTTCGTATCTGTGCGATACGAATAGAGATTCGTCGTGTTGGTACGGTCGGAGAGGAAGTACACGGTGTTGCCGACCCACATCGGGTAGGCATCGTTGCTGTCCGTCCACGGCAACTTCTCCGTCGAGAGATCCGCCAGATTGATGAGGCGAATGGGATGCGTTCGACCGCCACGATAGTGCCGCCACTGACTGGCATCCTGCCATTGAACAATAAAGGCCGTCTGGAACTCCTCGTAGGCCATGCGCTGTCCATCGGGCGAGTACGCGCCCGAGAATGCCCGCGGAATCGGCAGTGCCTCGGGGAACCCGCCATCGACTGACACCCGAAACAATCGGAAGTAGGACGGGTGTGGGACGCTCGCCCGCGTGCTTCCGAAAATGACACGGCGCCCGTCGGGGCTCCATCCGCGCGCCACGTCCATTCCGGGATGAAAAGTCAAGCGCTTCGGATCACCCCCGGCGGTTGGGACAACATACACATCGGTATTTCCGCCAATCACCGCTGTGAACGCGACCTGGCTGCCATCCGGCGACAGTTTCGGTTCGGTTTCCACCGTTGGTGTGGACGTGAGGCGACGCGCCTGTCCGCCAGTGCGACCCGTGGCCCAGAGGTCCCCGGCATAGGCGAAGACAACGACGTCGCGTGCGACGGCGGGATGCCGCAGGAGTCGCGTGCCCTGCGCAACGGCCCCTGCGCAACG
>JANLVM010000010.1:0-2763 GCA_031364015.1 Gemmatimonadaceae bacterium | reverse complement strand
TCATGCGGGTCGCCGCGCGGACCGCATCCGATTGGGATGATCTGCTGGTTGAACACTTGCGCGGGCCTTTCCGACTGTGGATCAGCGCGATGGCCGCCGTGCCCCTGCTCAGCCTGCTCGAGCTCAACGCCCGCCTTGCCGGCGTCGTGGGCAATGCATCTCGCGGCGTGGTGTTGTTGTCATTCTTCTGGGCGCTGCTGCGTGTCATCAAGTTGGTGCAGTATCGCATGGAGCACGTGGCATGGGAGACAGGGCAGGGAGCTCAGGCGCGTACCCTGGTCCCGTTGCTCAGCAACTTTCTTCGCATCACCTTGGTCATCGTGGCGTTGTTGGTGGCGCTCGCGCAGTTCGGTTATCCCGTGGGCACGCTGCTGGCGGGGCTGGGCATTGGGGGCATCGCGGTGGCCCTCGCGGCGCAAAAGACGGTAGAACATTTATTCGGTTCGATGTCCCTCGCAGCCGATCGGGCATTCCGCGTTGGAGACTGGGTGCGCGCGGGTACGACCGAAGGCACGGTGGAACGCATTGGGCTGCGGTCGACGAGTTTTCGCACGAACAATCGCACCGTCGTGCGCATTCCGAATGGGCGACTGGCTGAAGAGCCGATCGAGACGTTTGGCGAGCGTGACCGGATGCTATTGCGCACCGATGTCGATCTCACCTACGAGACGACGCCGACCGTCATCGATGACATCCGGAATGCCTTCGAAGCCGCGTTACGCGCGCACGAGCGGATCTGGCCTGATGCGGTGCAGGTGCATGTCGTGGCATTCACCGATTCCGCTATCCGCATCAGAATACTCGCGTGGTTCCAGACACAGGATTGGGCCGAGTTCCTGATGATCCGGCATACGCTCTTGCTGGAGTTCATACGTATTGTCGAACGTCATGGATCGAGTTTCGCGTTTCCATCGCGGACGGTCTACCACGTGACCCCAGGCGGTACGACATCACCGCTGGGACCTGCGCTCGGCCCGATGCCGGACTGAGCGCGCGATGCCTCCCTCGATGCTGCTGGCTACCCTGCAAGCTGCGCTCGTCATTCCGGCGCAGCCGTTGCTCCTCACCGAGCTCGCGGCGACACTGCTGCAGGGGGTCATCACCGTCGGCCTGACCGCGTTGTGCGCGCATTTGTATACGCGCTATCAGCGTCCATGGTTCGGCTGGTTCGCAATCGCGTGGGGCATGTATGTCGCTCGCCTGCTCTGTATTTTGAGTTTTCTGCTCACGAATCAGCGCATCTGGCTGTACTGGCATCAGGTCACCACCGGATGGACCGCGTTGGTGTTGCTGTGGGCGGCGATAGTATTTCTGCGACAACCCGCCACGCACCCGCGATATCTCGTGTACGCCATGTTCCCGCCCGTGTGGTCGTATATCGCGATTTATCAGCTCGATCATTTCCTGTGGGCGGCACTACCGGCGGTGTTGTTTCTCAGCGCTGCCACCATGTGGACTGGCTGGGTGTTCTGGCGTCATCATCGCATCGTGTCGTCGGCCGGAGCGCGACTGCTGGCCATTGCGTTTTTTGCGTGGGGTCTCCATCACCTCGACTATCCGTTCCTCCGGGCGCAGGGCGCCTGGACGCCGTGGGGCTACTATCTCGACATCTGTTTCGAACTGCTGGTGGGCGTTGGGTTGGTCCTGCTGGTCCTCGACGATCTCGGTCGCGGCGTGCGCGCCTTGTCCGCGCTGTCGGGTGACTTGCAGCGTCACGACGCCACCGCCGATCCGATGGACCTCATGCTGTCGCGACCCCTCACCCTGCCAGGCGTGCGTGGCAGCGCGATGTTCATGTTTGACGGCGACACCACCCGCGCACACTGTGTGCGCGGGTCAGGCAGTTGCGCCGACTGGCAAGATGCTGCGCCGCAGACGGCCGTCGCCGATGCGCTGGCGCGGATGCGGCTCACACGACGGCCGCAGGTGGTCGCGTCGACTGGCGCGTTTCCATTCATCGCCGCGCTGCCAGTCACGGCGGCCAATCGATTGATGGGCGCGCTCGTGATGTCAGGCGATGTGCGCAATCCGTTTACCGCGCTCAATGACGACTTTCTGTTGGCATTGGGTCAACAGGTTGGCGCTGCGCTCGAGCAGTTCGAGCTTGACGGCGAGTTGGCGGCGCGCACGACATCGTTGGAGCGGCTTTCCGCGCGCATGGTGCGACAGCACGAAGAAGAACGCCGTCGCCTCTCGCGCGAATTGCATGACGAGACCGCGCAGGTGTTCTCGGCGGTGAAAATGCAACTCGAATCGCTGCGGTCATCGCTGGTGCCGCAGGCGTTGGCGCGTCTCGATCGCCTGCTTGCCCTGGTGGATCAGGGCATCGCCAGCATTCGCCAGGTGACCAGCGACTTACGCCCCTCACTCCTCGACGATTTGGGACTGGTGCCAGCCTTGCGGTCGTTGGTGACCGACTTCAACGAACGCAGTGGACTGCGCGCCACGTTGACGGCGCCCGACGTCCTGCCAGCCCTCGCGCCCGACGCGGATTTGGCGCTCTTTCGTGCGCTGCAGGAAGCCCTGTCAAACGTCACGCGTCACGCGGGTGGTCAGTTGGTGAACGTGGCACTCGCGGTGCAGGATGGACACCTGTTGATCGTCGTCCGCGACGGCGGCCCCGGTTTTCCGGTAGCGCGTGATGGACGGGTGCGCGAAACGGTAGGACGCTTGGGGTTGGCCGGTATGCGGGAACGTCTGCATGCGGTCGGTGGTACCGTGTCGCTGCACTATGCGGCGTCGGGTGCGGAAGTCACGCTACGA
>JANLVM010000131.1:0-2315 GCA_031364015.1 Gemmatimonadaceae bacterium | reverse complement strand
CCACTGGACGTGTTGGCACACTATGCGGGACTGCTGGCACTGCGCACTCGGCCCGCCGAGGGCCTCGTACAGCTGGTCAGTGACTACTTCTCGGTGCCCGCCAAGGTCGCACAGATCGTCGGCGAGTGGCGGCCGCTGCGGCACGGCGGGCAGGTGTGTCTCGATGCCGAGGATGACGACGGACGACTGGGGTCGGCCGTCGTCGGCGATGCCGTGTTCGACGTGCTCGCGCGCGTTCGGCTGCGCCTCGGTCCGCTCACGCGCGTACAGTTCGACGCGTTTCTTCCGGGCGGTAAGTCGCACGGGATGCTGTGTGCGCTGGCGCGACTGTATGCCGACGACCAAGTTGGCGTGGAAGCGCAGCTGATTCTGGCGCGCGACGCGATTCCGGGCGCCACGCTTGGTGAGCGGTCTGCGCCGACCCTCGGTTTCGGCACGTGGCTGCGGACCAAACCACCGGTCCGCGATGCGGATGATGTACAACTGATTTTATGCTGATGTTTTCTCTCGCCTCCCCCGAAATCCGATGATGGAGAAGTCATGGCTGTAAACCTGCGTGGACTGATCGCGAAGATGAACGCTTCCACTCGCAGTGCCGTCGAAGGCGCTGCGGGGCTGTGCCTTTCGCGTACGAACTACGATGTCGAGATCGAACATCTGCTCGTCAAGACACTCGATGCGAGCGACAACGACGTCGCGGTCATCCTCAAGCACTTCGGGGTCAACCGCTCGCGTTTGGCCGACGACCTCGCGCGCGCGCTCGACAAACTGAAGACCGGGAACGCGCGCACGCCGTCGCTCAGTCCGTCACTCGTCAACATGCTGAGCGAAGGATGGATGCTGGGTTCGGTCGAGTACGGCGCGCCGCGTGTGCGGACCGGGCACTGCGTGCTCGCCCTCGTGAGCGTCGGTGAACTGGCGCGCATGGCGAGCGATATCAGCAAGGAGTTCGACAAGATCGCGCCCGAGGTCCTGAAGAAGGAATTCGTCACGATCACCGCCTCGTCGGCCGAAGCCGCTGCGGAACTGGGCGCGATCGACTCCGCCGCCTCGACGGCCAGTGCCTCGGGTGCCGGCGGCACACCGAAGGCGGGTGGTCGGACGCCAAACCTCGATCAGTATACCGTCGACATGACGGCCAACGCCCGCGCCGGCAAGATCGATCCGGTGCTCGGTCGCGATTTCGAAGTGCGACAAGTGATCGACATCCTGACGCGTCGCCGACAGAACAATCCGATTCTCGTCGGCGAGGCGGGCGTCGGCAAATCGGCGGTGGTTGAGGGCTTCGCGCGTCGGATCGTCGAAGGCGACGTGCCGTTGCCCCTGCGCAACGTGACGTTGCGTTCGCTCGACCTCGCCATGCTGCAGGCCGGCGCGGGCGTGAAGGGTGAGTTCGAGAATCGACTCAAGGGGCTGATCGAGGAAGTGAAGAACTCGCCGACGCCGATCATCCTGTTCATCGACGAAGCGCATACCATGATCGGGGCCGGCGGTGCGGCCGGTACGGGCGACGCGGCCAACCTGCTCAAGCCGGCGCTGGCGCGCGGCGAACTGCGCACGGTCGCGGCCACCACGTGGAGCGAATACAAGAAGTTCTTCGAGAAGGACCCGGCGCTCTCGCGTCGCTTCCAACTGGTCAAGATCGAGGAGCCCAGCGAAGTCGTGTGCGGCGTGATGATGCGTTCGGTCGTGCCCGCCCTCGAGAAGCACCATGGCGTCCGTATTCTCGACAGCGGCGCTGAAGCAGCGGTGCGGCTCTCGCATCGGTACCTGCCCGACCGTCAGCTGCCGGATAAGGCGGTCAGCGTGCTCGACACGGCGTGCGCGCGACTGGCGCTCGGACAGTCGGCGACACCAGCGCTGGTAGAAGATGCTCGGCGTGTCCTCGATGACCTGGCGCTGCAGGATCGTGTGTTGTCGCGTGAGCAGACGTCCGGCGCCGATCACCGGGAACGGCTCGCCGCCATCGTCGCGAAACGTGAGAAGGTTCAGACCGATCTTACGGCGCTCGAGACACGCTGGGCGCTGGAGCGCGATCAGGTGGAGCGAATCAAGGGGGTCCGTGAAAAACAGGAGGCCGAGCACGAGAACCCGGAGGGCGACGCGGCCGTCGCACTCCGGTCCGAGCTCAACGGGCTCAATAGCGAACTGGAGACCATGCAGGGCGAAAACCCGCTGGTGCGCGTGTTCGTCGACGCCTCGATCGTCGGTGAGGTCATCTCCGGGTGGACCGGTATTCCCGTGGGCAAGATGATGAGCGATGAACTGGTCACCATGCTCGCGCTCGAGAAACACCTCGGCGCGCGCGTCATCGG
>JANLVM010000955.1:0-2226 GCA_031364015.1 Gemmatimonadaceae bacterium | reverse complement strand
CCGGCGGAATCCGGCCACCCATTCTGGACGAATCCGGCCACCATTCTGACGGATTCCGGCCAGGGCGGCGGGCGGTGTGACTGACGTGAGCGACGTGGGATCCTCATCCCTGTGGTACGAGCATCCTTCCGGGACTTCAACCGGAGCGACCGCGTGCCGCGTGCCACGTGACAGGATCTCGATGCGAACCATTCGTGAGGTACTCCGGCTGCGGCTGGACGCAGGACTGAGCGAGCGCCAAACGGGGCGCAGCTTGGGTGTGCCGCGCACGACCGTGCAGGACTATTGTGCGCGCTTTCGCGCGAGCGGCTTGACGTGGCCGCGCGCGGGGGCGCTGGATGACGTGGCGCTCGAGCAGGCGCTGTTCGCGCGCGACCCCGCGCCGCTGACGACGAGTCGCCCGCTCCCTGACTGGGCCCTGATCGCGCAGGAGAAGAAGCGAAAAGGGGTGACCCTGTGGCTGCTCTGGCAGGAGTACCGACTCACCGAACCGACGGCGTACAGCTACAGTCAGTTTGCCGAACACTATCGACGGTGGCGCACGACGATTGATCCCGTGATGCGGCAGGAACATCGCGCCGGCGAACGGACCTTCGTCGACTACGCGGGGGTCACGGTCGACATCACGGATCCGACGACGGGTCTCGTGCGGGAGGCGCAGATCTTCGTCGCGGCCCTGGGGGCCAGCAACTACACGTTTGCCGAGGCGACGTGGACGCAGCAGCTGCCGGATTGGATCGCGTCGCATGTGCGGATGCTGGAGTACATCGGCGGGGTCACCGCGCTCATCATTCCGGACAATCTCCTCACGGGCGTCACCTCTGCGTCGTACTACGCGCCCGAGATCAACGCGACGTATGCGGACTTCGCGACGCACTATGGCACGGCGATTTTGCCGACGCGTGTCGCTGCCCCTCGTGACAAAGCGAAAGTAGAAACCGCTGTCCAGATCGTCGAGCGCGAACTGCTCGCGCCGCTCCGGCATCACCGCTTCATGTCGCTCGCGGAACTCAATGAAGCGCTGCGCGAGCGCCTGGACGCGCTGAACGACCGACCGTTTCAGAAACTGCCGGGCACGCGACGCTCCCACTTTGAGGCGACGGATCGCCCCGCGCTCCGGCCACTGCCGGCGACGCGCTACGAGTATGCCGAGTGGCGGACGGCGAAGGTGAACATCGACTACCACATCGCGGTGGCGAAGCATTGCTACAGCGTGCCGTATACGCTGGTGCGCGCCACCGTGGACGTGCGACTGACGGCCACGATGTGTGAGATCCTGCATCACGGCACGCGCGTCGCCGCGCATGTGCGCCGCCACACGCCGGGGGGCTATTCGACGGATCCGGCCCATCGGCCCAAGTCGCATACGCGGCATCTGGAATGGACGCCCTCGCGTTTGGTGCACTGGGGCGAAACGATCGGCGTCGCCACGGGCGCCGTCGTGGCGCACATCCTCGAACATAAACCGCATCCGGAGCAAGGCTACCGCGCGTGTCTGGGACTGATGTCCCTCGGGAAACGCTACGGGTCGACGCGCTTGGAGGCGGCCGCGCAGCGCGCGCAGGCGACGGGCGCGATGACGTATCGCTCGCTGCACTCGATTCTCAAACTCGGCCTCGATCAGTCAGCGCCCGACGCCATCGAGGCGACGACGCACCTCCCCGCCACGCATGACCATGTGCGCGGCGCCGCGTACTACGCGGATGCCACTCCACTCACCCTGCTACTCGGAGTCGAATAAGGATGCTCGCCCAACAAACCACCGACTTGCTGCATCGTTTGAAACTGCCCGCGATGGCGGAGGCCCTCGACGAACAGCGGCGGCTGCCCGATGTCGTCTCGCTCGATTTTGAAGATCGCCTCGCGCTACTCTTGGAGCGCGAGCACGTCGCGCGGGAGAATCGCCGCCTCACGCGGCTCCTGCAACTGGCGCGACTGCGACACAGTGCGTCGCTCGAAGACGTGAACTTTCGGGTGAAGCGCGGCCTCGACAAATCCCAACTCTTACGCCTCGCCACGGGCGATTGGATCCAGCACCACGGTGTCCTCCTGATTACCGGTCCGACCGGTACCGGAAAGTCGTGGTTAGCGTGTGCGCTTGGTCATAGTGCGTGTCGTCACGGCTACCTCGTGCGGTATCTGCGCTTGCCGCAGCTCTTGCCGGAACTCGCGATCGCGCGCAGCGATGGCACGTACGGCAAAGTGCTCGCCCAACTCGGCAAGGCC
>JANLVM010000945.1:0-2843 GCA_031364015.1 Gemmatimonadaceae bacterium | reverse complement strand
AATATCTCGGCGTGCCGCGCATCCAGATTGAAGAAGTGCTGGCGTTTTACACGATGCTGCGTCGAGAACCCATCGGTCGCTATCACGTGCAGGTGTGCCACAACGTATCGTGCTCGATGCGCGGAGCGGAGCGGTTGCTGGGACATCTCACGAACACCTTGGGTATTGCGCCCGGTCAAACCACACCCGATGGCGCCTTTACGCTGTCCACGGTGGAGTGCCTGGGCTCATGCGGCACTGCCCCCATGATGATGGTGAATGACACGTATCACGAGAATCTCGAGATCGCGACAGTGGACGCGCTGATTGCCACCATCGTGAGCGAGCATCCCCGATGACGGGTCGCAAGCTGTTCATGGATTTCGAGATCACGGATACGTCGCATACGTTGGCGGAGTATCGGGCGCGCGGGGGGTATCAGGCGATTGCCAAGGCCCTGCGCGACATGCAGCCGGAAGAAGTGACCAAGGAAGTGATGGCATCGGGGGTGCTGGGCCATGGCGGAGCCGCGTTTCCCGCAGGACGCAAATGGGGCGTCATCAAACTCAACGATGGACAGCCGCATTATCTGTGCATGAACGCCGACGAAGGCGAACCGGGCACCTTCAAGGATCGCTGGCTGCTTGAGAACACGCCGCATCTGGTTTTGGAGGGGATGCTGCTTGGCTCGTACGCGCTCCAGGTCCGGCACTCGTTCATTTACATTCGCGGCGAATTCGACCTGTCCTATCGACGGATGGCAGAGGCGCTCGAAGAGGCGTATGACGCCGGGCTATTTGGCGAGCGAATCCTGGGTTCGGATTTCTCGTGCGATCTGGTGATCTATCGCGGCGCCGGCTCGTACGTGTGCGGCGAAGCGTCGGCCATGCTGACGTCGCTGGAAGGCAAGAAAGGGTATCCGCGCAATCGTCCGCCGCGGCTCACCGTGCAGGGGCTGTATCAGAAGCCCACGGTGGTCAACAACGTCGAGACGCTGGCCAACGTGCCGTTCATCGTGAATCACGGCGCCGAAAATTTCAAGAAGATCGGTACGGCAAAGAGTCCGGGCACGTCCCTCATTTCCGTGTCGGGTCATATCAACACGCCGGGCGTTTACGAGGTGGAGTACGGCTATCCGTTCGCAGACTTTCTGGCGAACGAATGCGGCGGCATGCTGGGCGGCGTGGCGCTCAAGTGCGTCGTTCCCGGCGGCATCTCCACCAAGGTGCTCACCGCCGCCGAAGTCATGCCCCTCATGTACGACCACAAAGACTTTCTTGAGGCTGGTTCACAGGTCGGTTCGCAGGGAATGATCGTAGTGGCCGAGGGCACGTGCATGGTGCGGATGCTGCAGGTGATGATGCGCTTTTATCATCACGAATCGTGCGGACAGTGCACGCCGTGCCGCGAAGGGATGGGGTGGCTGGAGAAGATCAGCACGCGCATCGTGGCCGGCGGCGGCGCCCCGTCCGATATCGATCGCCTGTATCACATCTCACGGGCCAACGACGGCACCACCATTTGCGGACTCGGCGATGCCGCCGGATATGCCACGGTGGGAATTCTCGACAAGTACCGCCATGAGTTTGAGTACTACATCGAACACAAACGATCGATGTTCGACGGACGATTGGAGGTGCTGACTCATGATTGAGTTTTTTATCAACGGGATACCGTTGCAGGCGGAGAATGGGCAAACCGTCATGCAGGCGGCGGTCGCGGCGGGTATCACCATCCCGTCGTTTTGCTGGCATCCGCAGTTGTCCGTGCCCGGCAACTGCCGTATTTGCATGGTTGAGGTGGAGGCTGAGGGAGGCGCGTGGTTTGACATCTCGTGCAACATGCCCGTGACTAAGGGCATGCGTGTGCTGACGGAATCCGAGAAGGTAAAAGAACTGCGCAAGGATACCATGCAGTTCATCACCCTCAATCATCCGGTCGACTGCGGCATTTGCAACAAGTCGGGCGAGTGCCTGTTGCAGGATCACCACTTCGCGTACAACGGCATGCCGTCGCTATCGCGTGATCCCAAAACGCATGCGACCAAGTTCTATCCGTTGTCCGAACGCATCATGCTGGACAACGAGCGCTGTATCATGTGTTCACGGTGTGTGCGCTTCACCGCGGAAATCTCCAAGTCGCACGCGCTGGGTGTGCAGAACCGTGGCGATCATTCGTTGATACGTCCTGCGGCCGACGTGAATTTCGATGACGACGCGTACTCGGATAACGTGATTGACATTTGTCCAGTGGGCGCGCTGCTGTCGCGCGAGCTGCTGGACCACGCGCGCGTGTGGTATCTCAAGGCCACGCCGTCGGTGTGTCCTGGGTGCGAGCGCGGCTGCAGCATCAACATCTGGCACCGCAAAAGCGAGTGGAAGCTCCAGGCACTCGACGGGCGACTGAATACAAGCATTGACCGCATCACGCCGTTGGACAATCCGTTCGTGAACGGTCCGTGGGTGTGCAATAAGGCGCGTGACTTGTCCCGGATCTTCGAACGTGAGCGCGCTGAGCTGTCGCTGGTGAAGGGTGCTGTCGTTACCTTGTCGACGGCCATCAGTGCCGCCGCCGATCTCATCGCCTCGGCCAAGCGGCCCGTGGCGCTGGTGTCGAGTTGGGGTTCGAATGAAGAGTTGGCGGCGTTTCATGCCGCGCTGGCTCCGTCGTTCACGAGCTATGTCAAGGCCGACTGGTTGCCGCAGCCCGGTGAGCGTATTGAAGACGATGTGCTCATTAAGCCAGACAAGAATCCGAATCGAGCGGCCGCGTGCGCGATGTTCCCGGCACTACCCGACGATCCCACGCTGGCGATCCCGTCTGACACCGATCTGGTGTTTGTCTGGGGAGAAGGCGCGCCGTTC
>JANLVM010000881.1:0-24587 GCA_031364015.1 Gemmatimonadaceae bacterium | reverse complement strand
CACGGGTCGCGTCGCCTGGTATCGACAGCTCGTTCCGCACGACACGCACGACTGGGACGTCACGCAGGCGGGACCACTGTACGACGTGACCATTGGCGGATAGATGCGACAGCTGATGGCCACGGCGGGCAAGGACGGTCTGCTGCGCGTACTCGACCGCGAGACACATGAGGTGGTGTTCTCAACTCCCGTCACAACACGGGAAAATGTGGACGCGCCCGTGACGACGACCGGCACGCGTGCCTGTCCAGGCGTGTTGGGAGGGGTGGAGTGGAACGGGTCGTCGTACAACCCCGTGACAAAACTCCTGTACACGCCAGCCGTCGACTGGTGCGGAACGTTTAAGGTCGATGAAGAGATTCGCTTCGTGCCTGGCAAGAACTACATGGGTGGTGACTTCGCGTTCGATTCGCCGACAGCCGGACGCGGGTGGCTGACGGCGGTTGACGCCGTCACGGGTGCGGTGCGCTGGAAGTACAAGTCGCCACGACCCATGGTGGGCGCGGTGACGTCGACCGCAGGCGGCGTCGTGATGGCCGGCGAACTGACTGGTGACTTCCTCGTGTTCGACGCCGAGTCGGGGCGCGAAGTGTATCGCTTCAACACCGGCGGTCCGATCGGCGGCGGCATCGCCACCTACTCACTGGGCGGCACACAGTACGTGGCCGTCGTCTCGGGCAGTCCATCCCCGTTCTGGGTAGACGAGAATCCCGGAGCGCCGACCGTTTTCGTGTTCGCGCTCAAGCCGTAGGCGCGACGGCGAAACGCGATGGCAAACGCTATTGCGGCTTGGGCGGCGCGACGTCGCCCTTACTGGTGCGCTTCTTGAATCGCCACCCTTGGGCGGTTTTCACCAGTTCGTCCGTGTAGCTCGCCGACGTCACAATCGTCGCCGGTTTGTTCGCGAAGTCCACCAGCACCAGATACACCTGACCGCTGGCCCCGTTGGGCGTGGGCAGGATCATGAGATTCGTATTCCAGTGCCGGACGTGCGAACCCAGACCAGCGTGGAAAGTGTCGGCGAACTTCACGATAGCGTCGTGACCGACATTGGCGTTGAACACGCCATCCGGGGTGAAGGTAGACGCATAGCCCTCCGAGTCGCCGGCATCGATGGTCCAGTTGTACCGCGCGTACAATTGTTGGATTTCGAGGAGGTCATCGACCTTGAGCGCTTTCGTCGCGCTCTGGGCGTAGATCCAACCGCTGCTGGTGATGACGGCTACGGCCACGAGTGCCAGGATGTTTCGCGAGCGCATGAATACCTTTCGCGTTGAGGGGGTGCCGCGATGTCGTCGACGAGTCGGCGCTGTAACGTACTCACGCCCTCAAGCTGCAGCCCGGCCTTCAGGTCGACCCGAACGCCGCCCTCTCAGCTGCTTGACACCGTTGGGAGTAGCTCGTAGCGTCGACCCTTCCCTATGGCGACTGCTCCCCTTCCCGCTGGCGCCAACGCGTCCGACGCCCCGACGTCGCTGGCTCCCGCCGCGCCGCTGCTGGCGATTCGCAATCTGGAGGTCGTCTACAGCGATGTCATTCTGGTGCTGCGCGGAGTCAGCCTCACCGTCCCGACGCGCAGCATCGTGGCGCTATTGGGCGCCAATGGCGCCGGTAAGACCACGCTGTTGCGTGCCGTCACCGGCCTGCTCCCCATTCACCGGGGACGCACTACCAAAGGCGGCATCGACGTAGACGGCACGCCGATCGGCAACGCCACGGCCCCGTCCATCGTGAAGCGTGGAGTCGCGCAGGTGATGGAAGGACGACGCCTGTTCAGCGAGCTGACGGTTGAGGAGAATCTCCGCGTTGGTGGATTCACACAAACAGCGACGTTGGCACGTGAGTCGCTGGAACGCATCTACGCGATGTTTCCGTTGCTGGCGGACCGACGAAAGGCGATCAGCGGCTATCTCTCGGGCGGGGAACAGCAAATGGTGGCCATCGGTCGCGCCCTCATGTCGGCGCCGCGTCTGCTGCTCCTCGACGAACCGTCGCTCGGTCTGGCACCGAAAATTGTCGAACAGGTGCGCGAGATCATTGTGAACGTGTATGCCCATGGGACCAGCGTCCTGCTGGTGGAGCAGAACGCGGCGATGGCGCTCTCCGTCGCGCACTATGGCTACGTCATGGAGCACGGCAAGGTGGTGCGCGACGGGACCGCAGCAGAATTGCGCAACGATCAGGACGTGCGTGATTCGTATCTCGGCGGTGCCGTTGGCGACGGAAGCGAGCGACGCTCGTTCCGTGATGTGAAAACGTATCGTCGCAAAAAGCGGTGGAGCGCGTGACCAGCAGGCCGATATTGCGCGTGGAACACGTCACACTCCGCTTCGGTGGTGTCACCGCGCTCACCGATGTCAGCTTCTCCGTGCAGCCACGCGAGCTGTTCGCCATCATCGGACCAAACGGCGCGGGCAAGACCTCGATGTTCAACTGCCTGAACGGCATCTATCGACCGCAGGAGGGGACGATCACGCTTGGCGATACCGTGCTCACCGGCCGATCGCCGGTCGACATCGCCAAACGGGGCATCGCCCGCACGTTTCAGAATCTCGGTCTCTTCAGCAACCTCACGGTGTTGGACAACATCCTGCTGGGACGGCACCACCTCATGCGCACCAGTCTCCTGACGGGCGCCCTGTGGTGGGGGCCGGCGCGACGCGAAGAGCTCGCCGAACGACGTCACTGTGAGGATATTATCGAGTTGCTGGAGCTCGAACCATATCGGTTCCTCCCCGTAGCGATGCTTCCGTACGGCGTGCGCAAGCGCGTCGAAGTCGCGCGCGCACTGGCCATGCAGCCTACCCTTCTGCTTCTCGACGAACCGGCGGCCGGCATGAATCTTGAAGAGACGGAAGACATGGCGCGCTACATCCGGGAGATCAACGAAGAGCTGCACGTCGCGATGCTGCTGGTGGAGCACGACATGCATTTTGTCATGGATCTCGCGCACCGCGTCATGGCCATGGACTTCGGCAAAGTGCTGGCGATCGGCACGCCCGACGAGGTGCGCGCCGACGCGGCGGTGATCGACGCCTACCTCGGCGTCGCATCATGACGACGCCTCGCATCGCTCGCGGCGAGCCGTTACCTGACAGCGCCATCGAAACGCTACCCGCGATGCTGCGGCGAAACGCGCTCACCTCGCCGAATGCCGTGGCGCTGCGTCACAAAGATCTGGGACTGTGGCGCGAATATACGTGGGCCGAGTACGCCGAACGAACCGCTCGCGTTGGGCTGGGGCTGACGGCGCTGGGCGTAGTACCTGGCGACCGTGTAGCGATCCTGGGCGACAACCGGCCGGAGTGGTTGTGGAGTGACCTCGGTGCACAGGGCGTTGGAGCCGTCGTGGTCGGAGTGTACGCCACCAGTCCTGCGGCCGAAGTCGAGTACATCCTGGAGCATTCGGGGTGCTCGGTGGCCATCGTTGAAGACGAGGAACAGCTCGACAAGTTGTTGCAAGTGCGCGAGCGGCTCTCCCAGTTGCGGCAGATCGTGCTCATGGAGTCGCGCGGCGCGCACGCCTGGCTCGCCGCCGGCCACGCGATCACGTTCGACGCGTTGCTGGCGTTAGGCGCCACTGGTGCGGTCGACGACTACTGGACGCGGGTTGACACGCTCGAGGTGTCTGCCGTGGCGATCATCGTGTACACGTCGGGCACCACCGGGCCGCCCAAAGGCGCGATGCTCACGCATGCGAACCTGTATCACACTGGCCAGTCGTGGCGGCGCATATTTGAAGCGCGTGGCGACGACGAACTGCTGTCGTACTTGCCGCTCTGTCACATCCTCGAGCGCGCGCTGTCGACCGTGGTGGCGCTCGCGGCGCGCTACCGTGTGAATTTTGGTGGCGGAGGTGAATCGCTGGTCGCGGACCTCTGCGAGGTGCAGCCCACGCTATTTGTCGGGGTGCCGCGCGTGTGGGAGAAAATGCTGGCGACCATCGAGATCAAGATGGGCAATGCCTCGTGGCTCAAGCGTAGGAACTATGCCCTGTGGATGCGCGTTGGGCGCACACTGGCCCGAAAGAAACTTTCGGGAAAGGCATGGACTGCGTCCGATCACGTCACCTACGCGGTTGGGTGGCTGCTGCTGTACCGACCACTGCGCGAGCGGTTGGGACTGTCTCGCGTACGCGCCGCCGGATCGGGCGCGGCCCCCATCGCCCCGCAAGTGTTGGAGTTTTTCTGGACCATCGGCATCCCGGTACAGGAGGGATACGGACAAACCGAAGGCTCAGCGCTCGCTACCTTCAACCCCATGCGCGCCGCGCGCATTGGCACGGTGGGCATTCCCGTGCCGGGCGCGGAAATTTGTATTGCTGAGGACGGCGAAATTCTTGTGCGGTCGGCGGGAGTGTTCGCTGGCTATCATCGCAACGACGAGGCCACGCACGAAACCGTTGATGCCGACGGCTGGCTACACTCCGGCGACGTGGGAGCACTCGACGCCGATGGGTACTTGCGCATTACCGATCGGAAGAAAGACATCATTATCACGGCCGGCGGCAAGAACATCTCGCCGTCGTGGATTGAAAACCGGCTCAAGTGCTCTCCGTGGGTGCGCGAAGCGATCGTGATTGGCGATCGACGACGCTTCGTGACCGCGCTCATCGGCATCGAGCTGGATACGGTGGGCGATTGGGCCACACGCCAACGGCTCGCCTACACGACCTACAAGGACCTCAGCGAACAGTCCGCAGTGCGCAAGCTGATTGCCGATTGGGTTGACGCAGTGAACGGCGAGCTCGCGCAGGTGGAACAGGTAAAGCGTTTCACGCTGTTGCCGAAGGAACTGGACCACGAAGAGGGCGAACTGACCGCCACGCAAAAGGTGAAACGACGCGCCATCGCCGTGCGCTTTGACGAGCTCGTGGAATCGATGTATCGATGACCGACTTCGTGCAGTACCTCATCGCCGGCCTGTCACTGGGATCGGTGTACGCGTTGATCTGCCTGGCGTTCGTGGTGGTGTATCGCGCGACCGGCGTCGTCAATTTTTCTCAGGGCGGCCTGGTGGTGCTTGGGGCGTACGTGACCTACCAGCTGACGGCGTGGCACCTCCCGTTTGTCCTCGCCGTGGCGCTCGCCGCCCTGATCACCGCTGCGTGCGGACTGCTGATTGAGCGGCTCGTGCTGCGCCGCATGGTGGGACAGCCGGTGTTCGCGTCCATCCTGATCACACTGGGTTTGCTGTACGTCCTCGAACAGATCTGCACCACGCTGTGGGGGTACGACTTGCGCATGCTCGGCGATCCGTGGGGCGTGAGCACGGTGATGCTGCGCGGAGTCACCATCAAGCTGGTCGATCTCTGGACCATTGCCGCTTCAGCGTGTGCGCTCGTCGTGTTTTTTCTCGGGTTTCGATATACCACGATTGGCATCTCCATGCGCGCGGCGGCCAGCGACCCCGAAGCCGCGCTGGCCCATGGGGTCAGTCCACAAATGATTCAGGGCATCGCCTGGGCGCTGGCCGGCGTGCTGGCGGTCGTCGCGGGCGTGTTCATCGGCGCGGGATCACGCGGGGTTGAGCTCGCGGTAAGTGGTGTGGCGCTGCGCGCGTTTCCGGCCACCATTCTTGGTGGACTCGATTCCACCGAGGGCGCGGTGGCCGGTGGGCTGATCGTAGGACTCGTCGAGGTATTGAGCGCGGCGTACATCACGCCTAACGCACCGTGGCTGGGTGCCAACGTGCACGTGGTGATTCCCTACGTGCTGATGATCAGCGTCATGCTGGTGCGCCCGTACGGTTTGTTCGGGACCGCTGAGGTGCGACGCGCGTGAGTACTGACCGGAGCACGCGATGGCGCAATATGCGCCTCACGATCGACTATGCGAACGACCTTGCACTGTTAAAGTCGCGCCCCGCACAATTGGGTGCGCTCGTGCTGGCACTCGCGTGGCTCGTGCTTCCCCTGTTGCTGGGCGAATACTGGTCTACCGTGTTTGTGTATGCCGGGATCGCCGCGATCGGGGCTATCGGTCTCAACCTGCTGACCGGTTTCACCGGACAAGTGTCGATGGGTCACGCGGTGTTTTATGGCATCGGCGCGTACGCCGCTGCCGTAGGCGCCGGTCGTTGGGGCCTGCCGTTCCCACTCTGGCTCATCGCCGCGTCCGCTGCCGGTGGAATCGTGGGTGGACTGGCCGGACCGTTTGCACTCCGGTTGCGCGGCAACTACCTCGTGATCGTTTCGCTTGGGCTGCTCGTTATTGGCACGCACGTGTTTGAGAACTGGACCAGTGTCACTGGTGGCCTCACCGGCACGGCGGTCCAGGCGAAAGTGGCTATCGGTTCGCTCGACGTGAGTGCGTTGTCTGTCGGCCAAGCGCGGTTGACGCGCAACCAAGGGTATCTGTACTTCGTGTGGGCAATGACGGCGTTCCTGGCGCTCGCCGCGCGCAACATCGCGCATTCGCGACCGGGGCGCGCAATGCAAGCCATTCGCGATCGCGACTTGGCCGCTGAGGTTATTGGCGTATCACTGGTTCACTACAAGGTGGGGGCGTTTGTCGTGTCCAGCGGCTACGCGGCCTGCGCGGGCGCCTTGTACGCGTCGTATGCACGGTATGTCAGTCCGCTCGACTTCTCGCTCTTCCTTTCCATTCAGTTCATTGCCATGATCGTCGTTGGCGGAATCGGCACGATTCACGGATCGATTCTTGGTGCGGTGTTTCTCACGGTGCTTCCGCGCCTGATCGAAAGTATCAGCGGGAGCTTGCCGTTTGTCAGTGTGAACGGTGCGGGTGGCGGACTGACAGTGCAATCGCTGAACCAGGCACTGTTCGGACTGCTGATTATCGTGTTCTTGCTGTTCGAACCGCTGGGGATGGCGGAGATCTGGCGCCGCATCACCCGGTACTTCAAGTCGTGGCCATTCTCGTACTGATGCGCGTGGGCTGCACGTTCACCTTCGGAGGATTTTCTGATGTCGTTGTCGACTGATCGTTCGCACCCGGTGTCGCCGGCAATGCTCACACTGACGCTGTGCGGACTGGTGCTCACGGCGTGTGGTGGGAAAGCCGGCGACACGGCGAAGCGCACCCCGGGTGTGTCGGGCGACACCATCTACATTGGTGCGCTCACGCCACTGAGCGACGCCGTCGCCGTCGTTGGCAAACCCTTGTTGGCCGGCATGACGGCATACTTCGACAAAGTTAACGCCGAGCAGGGCGGTATTGGCGGCAAGTACAAGGTGAAGGTGTTGGCCGAAGATATCACGTACGCCAATCCCTCGACCGGCGCACAGAAATATCAAAAGATCAAGGAGCAGGTGGCGATGTTTGGCTTGGTGGTCGGCACCGACCAGATCAACGGCCTGCTGCCTATGCTGGCCGAGGACACCTTGATTGCGGTACCAACGACATTCGACGCCGAATGGGTGCGCAACGAGCACTTGCTGCCGTGGGGAACACCCTATCAGCTGCAAGCGATCAATGGAGTAGGCTACGCGTTAACTGATGGCGGATATGCGGGAAAGCGCGTGTGCACGATGACCCTCGCGACCGGCTATGGGCAGGCGGTCGTGGAAGGCGTCGAGTACCTGGCGAAGGCGATGGGGTTTGCGGTGGCGATGAAGGCGACGTTCAAGCAGGACGATCAGGACTTTGTGGCGCCGATAACGCAGCTCAGGAACGCTGGCTGCGGGGTGATCATGCTGGCGGCGCTTCCGAGTTTGACTGGCAAGGTGTTGGGGACCGCCGCGCAGCTCGGGTTTGCACCGCGCTGGATCGGGACGTCGCCATCGTGGCATCAGGCACTGGCCGCGTCACCCATCAAGGACTATCTGGTGAAGAACTTCTGGCAGTCGTGGGATGGTCCGGCGATTGGCGACACCACCGAGATAGGCGTGCGCACGATGCGCGCCGTACAAGCGAAGTACTCCCCCGGGCAGGCGCCGGACCTTTTCTACTACGCGGGATACATCTCGGCGTTTCCCATTCACGCCACGCTCGAGAAAGCGGTCGCGTCGGGTGATTTTACGCGGGCCGGGTTGCGCGCCGCAAGTCAGGCCTTTCCGTCGACGACAAGTGATGGTCTGGTGAACGAATACACGTACGGCGCGGTTGCATCGCGCAATCCGCCGCGCGTCGGCACCATCTTCCGTGTGAATCCAGCGATGACGATTGGACTGGAGGTCGAAAAACGCGGCGTGTCCGTGCCGGCGGCGCACAGCTACCTGTTCGAGAAGCGATAGCAGCGGCCCACACCACGAGGCGAGAATGCCCGACGACATGCTGTTCACGGAGGTTCAGGCGGCGTTGGGTGCGCTGTACACCTTTGAACGCGAGTTGCCACGCGGCGGTATGTCACGCGTGTTCCTGGCCTCCGAGAACGCCCTTCGTCGTCGCGTGGTCATCAAGGTGCTCGCCCAAGAACTCGCGGCGACACTGTCGGCCGAACGGTTCAAGCGAGAGATCGCGCTCGCCGCGCGGTTGCAGCATCCACACATCGTGCCGCTCCTCTCGGCTGGTCTCGCCGCATCCCATCTGTACTATACGATGCCGTTCGTGGATGGCGAGACGTTGCGCGAGCGCATGAATCGTGAACGCCCGATGGCATTCGCCGACATCTCGACCATTCTCGAAGAGGTCGCGCGCGCGTTGGCCTACGCGCACGAGGAGGGTGTGGTGCACCGCGACATCAAGCCCGAGAACGTGATGTTCTTTCACGGGCAGGCGGTAGTGCTGGACTTCGGCATTGGCAAGGCGCGCCTCAGCGCGTCCACGTCGGAAACCGAAGTGTTGCGCATCACTCAGGCGGGCATGAGCCTCGGTACGCCCACGTATGTCGCGCCGGAACAGGCGTCTGGCGATCCGGCGCTTGATCATCGTGCAGACCTGTACGCATTGGGAGTCGTGGCATACGAAATGATCACGGGGCATCCGCCGTTTTCCAGCCGCTCGCCGCTGGTCGTCATCGAAGCGCACGCCAAACAGAAGCCCGAACCGATTGTCACGCGCCGCCCCGATGTGCCGAAACAGCTCGCGGCGATCGTCATGCGGTGTTTGGAGAAGCGACCCGCCGACCGACCGCACAGCGGCGAAGAAATCGTGCGAGCGCTCAGTGTCACGGTGTCCCCGCGACATTCTGGTGGCGGGCCCGTGATCGAGACGTTTGCCAACGCGCCATTGTGGGTGCCGTGGGCGATCGCAGGCGTGACCACGTTCGCGATGATCGTGATGGCGGTGCTCTTCGCGATGCGGTAGCATTCGCGGTAGCATTCTAGGAAGTGATTTCGCAACGATACTGATCGCGACCGGTACCCCCCCCAATGTCCGACACCCAGACGCCCAATCCGGAGCGTAAGCCGCGCGACGATGAGATCGATATCTTCGGCTTGACGCACACAGGGCATGTCAGGCAGAACAACGAAGATCATTTCCTGGTGGCTGCCGTCCGTCGACGCGTGGATGTAATGCATACGAGTCTGGTCGATTCCGCGCGCCTGGAGTTCGACGATGAGCGGCTCGCCGTTATCGCCATGATCGCCGATGGCGTTGGCGGCGCCGCAGCCGGGGAAAAGGCCAGCGCGACCGCGCTGGAGAACGCCATGCACTATGTCACCAGCAGTATTCGCTGCTACGATCGCGGTGAAGCGACGGACAACGTGTTTGTCGAACAGCTGCAGGAGGCGGCCATGACCAGCCACCGAGCGGTCCTGGCGCGCGCGCAGGCGGAACAGGAGGGACGCACGATGGCGACCACACTGACCCTGCTGCTCAGCGTCTGGCCCTGGTACTTCCTGCTCCAGGTGGGTGACTCGCGCTACTACCTGTTTCGCGAGGGGTCACTCACCCAGGTGACGCGTGATCAGACGCTGGCACAGGATCTCGTCGATCAGGGAATCTTCACGCGCGCGGTGGCAGCGAACTCGCGTTTGGCCAATGTCTTGTCGAGTGCCATCGGTGGCGAGACCACGACGCCCGTGGTGACGCGCTTGCGCGCCGACTGGCGCAACGTGCACCTGCTCTGCAGCGACGGACTCACCAAGCATGTGACGGACGAGCAAATCGCGGCCCGCCTGGCGGCCATGACGTCGTCGCGTCAAGTGTGCGAACAGCTGTTGCAAGACGCACTCGACGCCGGCGGCACCGACAACATCACGATTATCGTGGGCCGTTGCATGCGCAAGGAACAGCCCGCTTGAGGGCCGTAGCTGGTGTAGCAGTACGCCATACGTACGCGGCGTTCATCCCGCTGTTCGCTGGCGTACTGCTTTCCTGCGGGGAACGCGCGTCGCCCACTGGCTCCACACCGATCAGCTACGTCGCCGGCCAATCGTACCTGGGTCGCAACGGCTACATCGAGTACGTCGCGGGAAACGCGCCCGTGATTCTCACCGCGCCGCACGGTGGCTCCCTCACGCCAGGTGGAATTCCCGATCGCACCGCCAGCGCCTGCGGTGGTGCGGCCACCACGGTCACTGACACGAATACGGGCGAACTCGTGCGGGCGATGCAGCAACGCTTTTTCGCGCGCTTCGGGACGTACCCGCACATCATCATCTCGCTGTTGTCACGGCGCAAGCTCGATCCGAATCGTGTCGCTCCTGAGGCCGACTGCGGCAATCCCGATGCGACCGCCGCACTCGAAGACTGGCACGCGTTCATCAACTCGGCCAAGAGCGCAGTGCTGCAAGCCAGTGGCAAGGGATGGTATATGGATATCCACGGACATGGCCACGCGATTCAACGACTGGAACTTGGTTATCTCGTCGCCGCCACCGATCTCAATCGCACCGACTCCACGCTTGACGCCGCAACGACCTACGAGAACACCGCCAGCATCCGCACGCTCTCGCAGTTCTCGCCGTTGTCATTCTCCGCGCTTGTGCGGGGTCCGAGTAGCCTGGGGACGCTCTATTCGAACAATGGGTTTCCGTCTGTGCCAAGCGCGACCGACCCGAGTCCGAACGGCACCGACTACTTTAACGGGGGTGCCAACACCGTGCGCCATTCGTGCGGAAGCGGCGCCGCGGCTCTGGGCGGTTCGACCAACGGCAACATCTGCGGCGTGCAAATCGAGTCGCATTTTTCAGGCGTGCGGGACAATGCGTCTAATCGTAATCGCTTCGGCGACGCGACCGCGATTGTGCTGGAAGAGTACCTGCGGGTGCACTGGGGATTGCGGCTCGCGCCACCGTAAGCGTCCCGTGAGGGACGAGGGGCTGGAGATTGCGCGCGCCCCACGCAAGCTTGTCACATGCCCGATTCCCCGTTTGCCGGTGACCTGTCGCCGGAAGAATTCCGCGCCGCCGCGCATGCCGCGGTCGACTGGATCACTGATTACCTCGAGCATCCCGAGCAGCACCCGGTTAAAAGTCGCGTGCGCCCCGGCGACATTCGGAACGCCCTGCCGCTCTCGCCGCCCGCCACGGGCGAGTCGTTGGACGCCATGCTCCAGGATTTCCATCGCACGATTCTCCCCGGCATCACGCACTGGAATCATCCGTCGTTCTTCGCCTACTTCTCCATTTCGGGGTCGTATCCGGGAATCCTGGGCGAACTGCTCGCGGCGAGTCTCAATGCGAACGGCATGCTATGGGCGACGAGTCCCGCCGTCACCGAGCTCGAGCAGGTTACGCTTGACTGGCTGCGCCAAATGATGGGGCTCGGCGACGGATGGTCTGGCCAAATCACCGACACGGCATCGGTGAGCACGTTCTATGCGTTGGCAGCGGCGCGCGAAGCGGCGGGTCTCGACATTCGTGCACGCGGCATGGCCGCGCGTACCGATCTGCCAGTGCTGCGCGTGTACTGCTCCGAGCACGCGCACTCCTCCATCGACAAAGCGGTCATCGCACTCGGACTCGGCCACGACCACCTCGTCAAGATTCCCGCCGACGAGCAGTTCCGTATGCGGACCGACGCGCTCGACGCCGCGATCCGGGCCGATGTTGCACAGGGCTTTCGACCGATCGCCGTCGTACCTTGTGTTGGTACCACGAGTACCAGTAGCATCGATCCGGTTCCGGAGATCGTCCGCATCGCCAGAGCGCATTCCTGCTGGGTACATGTCGACGCGGCCTATGCGGGTCCGGCCGCCATCGTTCCCGAGTTGCGCTATGTGTTGGACGGCGTAGACGGTGCGGACTCACTGGTGGTGAATCCACATAAGTGGCTGTTCACGCCAGTCGATTGCTCGGTGCTGTACACCAAACGTCCTCAGGCACTTCGCCAGGCGTTTGCGCTCCTCCCTGAGTATCTCGTCACTCGGGCCCAGGATGATGGGATGAACTTGATGGACTACGGGATTCAGTTGGGACGCCGCTTCCGTTCGCTCAAGCTGTGGATGGTCCTGCGCGCATTTGGCGCCGAGGGATTGGCCCAACGTATTCGGTTTCAGTGTGAGCTGGCGCGCGAGTTCGCGGGCATGGTGCACTACCAGGGCGGATGGGAGCTCACCGCGCCGGTACCATTGTCGCTGGTGTGCTTTCGATACGCTCCGGTCGGCGCCGACGAGGTGGAATTGGCGCGTATCAATGCGGCGATCATGGAACGTGTCAATGCCGGCGGGACCGCATACTTGTCGCACACGAAGCTCAACGGGAAATACACGTTGCGACTGGCCATTGGCAATATCCGTACCGACCGGGTGCACATCGAGTCGGTGTGGCGGGAGTTGCGGAAGGCTGCGGCGGAGATCGCGGCGGAGATCGCGGGGGAGATCGCGGGGGAGATCGCGGCGACGTAGCATCTGCTCGATGCCGCAGAGTGGTTTTCGCGCCACATTGTCGACATGCCTCTCTCCTGGTCGCAGGTCTACATGCCGTTGGGCACACTGCTCCCCTCGGCACTTATCGCAGCGTTCCCCGTGGTGGTCCTGCTCGGGCTGCTGGGACTTTGGCATGTGCGTGCGCACGTCGCGGCGCTGGCCGGACTTGGCGCGGCGATGGCCGTCGCGATCGCCGTATTTGGTATGCCGCTGCCACTCGCGTTCGCCGCCGTCGGCCACGGGGCGCTGTACGGTCTCTTCCCAATCGGGTGGATCGTCCTCAATGCGATTTTCGTGTACGCCATCACGGTGCACACGGGCGCGTTCGACATCATTCGGCAGTCGGTGGTGGGCATCGCCGCCGATCGACGCATTCAGGCGCTGTTGATTGCCTTTTGCTTTGGTGCGTTCGTTGAAGGCGCGGCGGGATTTGGAACACCAGTCGCGATCTCTGCGGCGATGCTGATTGGCCTCGGCTTCAAGCCACTTCCCGCCGCTGGGTTGTCGCTGATCGGTAACACTGCGCCGGTGGCCTTTGGTGCACTGGGCACCCCCATCATTGCACTCGCCGGCGTCACCGGTTTGCCGCTCAACGATCTCAGTGCCATGGTCGGTCGACAGTTGCCACTGTTTGCTTTGATCATTCCGTTTTGGCTGGTCTGGGTCATGGCGGGTTGGCGCGCCATGAAAGAAGTGTGGCCGGCCTGTTTCGTCGCCGGCGCAAGTTTTGGCGTGATGCAATTCCTCATCAGCAATAACTTCGGCCCCACCTTGGTCGACATCGGCGCGTCGCTCACCTCAATCGCATCGCTGCTCCTGCTGCTGCGTTTCTGGCAACCGCGCACCGTGTGGCGCTTTCCAGGTGAGTCGACGGCGGACGTCGATGCAGCCGTGACTTCCCCGCGCTACTCGGCGCCGCAAGTGCTGCGCGCGTGTATGCCATGGGGGCTGCTGTCCGTGCTGTTGTTCACGTGGGGACTGCCCAGCGTCAAGGCCTGGTTGAATCAGCTGTCCGTACTGAAGTTCTCCGTGCCGTATCTGCATCAAGCGGTGCTGCGTGTGCCGCCGGTGGTGTCGGTGTCGAAAGCCGAAGACGCCATCTTTACGTTCAACTGGCTCTCCGCCAGTGGCACCGCGCTGCTGATTACGGGAGTGTTGTCGGGCGTGCTCCTGGGCCTTGGCGCGCGGTCGCTCGCTCACGTCTACTGGCAGACATTGCTCAAGGTTCGGGTGTCGTTGGTGACCATCGCCGCGATGATGGCGCTGGGATTTGTCACACGCTTTGGCGGCCTCGACGCCACGATGGGCCTGGCGTTTGCGCAGACCGGCGTGATGTTTGCGTTTTTCTCGCCACTCCTGGGCTGGTTGGGTGTCGCGCTCACCGGCAGCGATACGTCCAGCAACGTACTGTTTGGCAATCTGCAGCAGATTTCAGCGAATCAGGTGGGCATTTCACCGTTGCTGGCGGCCGCCGCGAACAGTTCTGGGGGCGTGATGGGCAAGATGATCGATGCGCAGAGCATTGTTGTTGCTGGCGTGGCCACGGGGCAGCAGGGTCAGGAGGGTGAAATTCTGCGGTACGTGTTCTGGCATAGCGTGGCGTTGGCGTGCCTGGTGGGGATCGAGGTGTTCATCATGTCGCGGATGATGTGACGATCGCGATCGCGTGTGAGCGCAACGGCGCTATCGCCCGAAGGCCAGCTCCCATCGGTGCTGCGGATTGTCAAAATGGACGTCGCGCGGATTAAAGGCCGCAGGATCATACGATCCGCCGAGCCATTCCATCATGCTGACGTACTCCTCATCAGCGGTATCGGTAATCACGCGGCACAGTTCGTCAAAGCCGAACGGGCCGCCGCAGTCTTCCGGCGGACACGCTCGGCGACCAGCGATGCACCGCGGGTACGTCACATCGGGCTCGCGTGTGACCTTGGCTTCGAGCTTGATGTCGTGTTCCCATCCATCGCCAAAGTCGTACTCGTACTTCGCCTTGGCGCCAATCGCGGCGAAGTAACGCGCGATGGGAATCGTCCAGCCGGGCAATGAGACGGGATCACCGACGAATCCATCATCGTCCGGAATGCCAATGTCATTGAGTTTACCCGTGCGCGGATTGTTGATCCGGAACACATGCAGGTGCGAGTCGGTCCACCCCATCGCATCCTGAATGGCGACGTGCAGTTCCCAGAAGTTGTAGCTCGCGGGGACTTCGATGCGGCGCCACACCGGTGGCGAGACGTGACGCAACGTCACGCGAAAACGCAGGATGTCTGGTTTGGCAGGCTTGGGCATTTCGACTCTTCTTCTTACCAGTGGATGAACACGATGACTATCTGAGGATCCCGCTTCACGCCGGTCACGAGGCGTCAATGCGGCCCACACCCTTCGGTGTCGGCTCCCGCTTGCGCTGCAGCGCTTTCGTCCGCCTCCGCTCATCCTTCCTCGCCCGCCGCATGCGGAGCCAGCGGATGAACGCGTACACCGCCGCAGTCACCAGCACGGCGCCGACAATCTCGCCGACCCGCCCGACGTGCCCGACGACACGCACCGCCGCCTCGCCGGCGGCATAGCCAATGAGCGCGAACAGTGTCGTCCAGAGCGCCGACCCCAGCAGCGACGCCGCCAAATACGTCGCGATCGGCACCCGTGCCGCGCCACACGCCATTGGCAACACAATGCGCAATCCGAAGGCGAAACGCACCAGGAATGACGCCGTGAGCGGATTCCGCCCCACGACGCGGAGTGCGATCGTACCGCCCGCGCGGAATCGCGGAAACCGCTTGCGGATCCAGTCCCACTTCGCGCGCCCGGCAACGTACAACAGCATAGTGGACAGCCAACCGCCCAGCGTGATCCCGATAATCACGCGCACGAGCTGCAGTTCACCCTCATGCGCCGCAATGCCACCAAATATTGGCGACAACTCCTCGATCACGATCGCCGACAGCCCCAAAAACGCGTAGGTCCAAAAACTGTCGGACAGCGCGGCGATAAAGTTGAGGTCCGTCGAACTGTTGGCCGACACCGCAGTGACAGCCACGATGGCGAGCGAAAGCAGTCGGACAGAAGTCATCATCGGCGAGCGGCGGGAGCGAAACCAACGAGGACCAACGAGGACCAACGAGGACCAACGAGGACCAACGAGGACCGGCAGGCGAAGGAACGAGAAATCTATCGCACCTACGCGACGCGCAAGCTAGTCGCCCATGCTGGGTACGGGATCAATCGCCCGGAACTGGCCCGTATGCGGCGGCGTAAGCCCCACACGACGTGCAAACCAGCCCCGCATGTTGTCGAAGATTTCGTAAAACGTCGGAATCACCAGCAGAGTCAGGACCGTCGACGTAATAACGCCACCAATCACCGCCACGCCCAACGGCGCGCGGAACGACGCGCCTTCACCGCGGCCAAGCGCGACCGGAATCATGCCGGCGATCAACGCGAACGTCGTCATGAGAATGGGGCGTAGTCGAATCGCGCCCGCCTCGATGAGGGCGTCACGCAGCGGCATGCCGTTGCGTTCCCGCGCCCATTTCGCGAAGTCGATAAGCAAGATGGCGTTCTTGGCCACAATGCCGCACAGCAAGATCACCCCGATAAGACTCATCAGGTTGAGCGTGTGGCCGGTAATCGCCAGCGCACCCATGACACCAATAAGCGACAGCGGGAGCGAAATAAGGATCGCCAGCGGATCGAGGAACGAGCCGAACTGCACCACGAGAATCAGGTACATGAGCGCAACGGCCACGCCGAGTGCCACGAAGATGTTGGTGAACACCTCCTGCTGCTGCTCGACTTGTCCGCCGGTGGACAGTTGCACCCCCGGCGGCATTGCGATCTTCGCCGTGTTCGCCTCGATATCCTTCATTACCTCGCTCAGCGGTCGCCCGGCAAAATTCGCTTCCACCTTGATCACGTTAATGCGATTGAGATGATTGACGATTGCCGGACCGAGGTCGCTCCGGATACGCGCCACTTGTTGGAGTGGGATAAGTTGCGCATTCGGGCCCGTCCCAATGGCGATCGGCAACAGCGCCAGGTCAGAGCCGCGAGCGCGCGCTTCGGGTGACAAGCGCACCATCACTTTGCGCGTCTGATTGCTTGGATCGACCCAGTCGCCGGCATCGAGGCCGGCAAATGCGGGACGAATAGCCTGCGCCACCTGTCCAATGCTCAGCCCCAGTGCGCCCGCCAGTCCGCGATCGATCTCTACGGTGATCTCTGGCTTCTGACCTTTTGTGCTGAGTCCCACGTCCACGGCGCCCGGCGCCGCCTTCATGGCCTCCTTAAACTGATTGGCAACTAACTGCAGAGCGGCTTTGTCGCTGCCACGTAATTGCAGCGAGATCTGCTTTTGCGCGCCGCGGAAATCGTTGGTGAATACGGCCACATCGGCGCCACCAATGCTCTTCACGTCGGCACGCATCTGCGCGGCGAGGTCCTCGGCGCCTCGTTGCCCAATCTTACGGCGCTCGGCCTTGGTGCTGAGTTTGACGTAGATGCTTGCCACATCGACGGCGCCGCTAGTGCCGCCGGCCGTCACGAACGTGTACTTCACTTCCGGATACTTCTCGATCAGACGCAGCGTTTCGCCCACCTTCTGTCGCAAATAGTCGACATTCGCACCGGGCGGTGTGTCCACCGTGAGCTGCACTTCGGCATTGTCTTCCAGCGGGAAAAACCCACCACCCACGATACCCGTGGCCGGCATCGCCAGCGCTGCGGCAAACGTCGCTAGCGCAAGAAACACCATCGACTTGGGATGATCCAATGCCCAACCGATGACGCGACGATAGCCGTTCGCCAATCCGTTAAACCAGATGTTGAACCTGTCGAGCTTCCTGGTGATCCACGCTTTCTCGTGCTCTTCCTGATGCGGATCGGGCCAGTACGCCGAGAGCATGGGATCGAGCGAGAACGAAACAAACAACGAGACGAGTACCGAGCAGGCAATGGTGAGGGCGAAGGGCTTGAACCACTGGCCGGACAGACCCTGCAGAAACGCAATCGGCACGAACACCGCGATGATCGAGAACGTCGTCGCAGCGACGGCCAGACCGATTTCATCGGTGCCTTCGCGCGCGGCCGTGTAGTGGTCTTTCCCCATCTCGATGTGACGCACGATGTTCTCGCGCACGACAATCGCGTCGTCAATAAGGATGCCAATGGCCAGTGACAGGCCCAGCAACGACATCGTGTTCAACGTGAAGCCGAACGCCCACACCGCCACGAAGCTGGCCAGCACCGACACCGGCAGCGCGAGTCCGGTAATCACCGTGGAGCGCCACGAGTTGAGGAACAGAAATACCACGAGGACCGTCAGCAACGCCCCTTCGATAAGCGCGCGCTGTACGTTTTCCACCGAGTCCTTGACCCGTATACCCTTGTTCTTTACCACATCGAACTGCGCGCCCTTAGGCAACGTGGGTCGCAGTTGGTCGACCTTCTTCAAAATCGCCGCGGCTACGGCAGTCGTCGAATATTCGTTGGTCTTCTTGATCTCGATGCCAACCGCATCTTTGCCGTTGAACAGCGCGACCGTGAGCTGCTCCTCGGTGCCGTCGGCCACGGCGGCGACATCGCCGAGTCGCACCACACGGCCACCCCGTTCGGCAACCACCAGTTGCATGAAGTCCTGAGGGCCGTTCAAGCGTCCCTGCAGTCGGATGGTGCGTTCATCGAGCGCGCTATTCACCCGGCCGACCGGCACCGCGAGGTTGCCCTGCTGTAAGGCTTGCACAACCTGCGGCACACTCACGCCTGCAGCCTGCAGCCGCTGCGGGTCGAGATTGACCGTCAATTCGCGCTTGACGGCGCCGGTGACTTTCACGTCGGCCACACCGGGAATCGACCGGAGTTCGCGCGTGATGCCCGGATCGGCGATCTGCGTGAGCTGTGCCGGTGTGAGCGTGGTGGAAAAGAGCGAGAGCGTCACGATGGGCGCGTCGGTCTCGTTGAGGCGGCGCAGGATCGGCTCTTCAATTTCCTGCGGCAGATCCTGGCGCTTGGTGCTGATCGCGTCGCGGATCTCCTGCGTCGCATCTTGCAGAGGCTTCGAGAACACAAACTCGGTGGTGATTTGCGCAAAGCCATCACGCGCTTCGCCGTTGATCGTTTTCACTCCGGAAATTGCCTGGATCGCTTCCTCGATCGGTTCCAGCACTTCGCGTTCGACTTGCTCCGGCGACGCACCAGGATAGACGATGGTCGTCAACACGATGGGCGGCTGCACCACCGGGAACTCGTCGGTTTGCAGCCTGAACAGCGCGACGAGTCCGAAACCCGCCAGCGCCAGCATGGAGACGACCGTGATGAGCGGCCGCTTGATCGCAAAGTCTGAAATGAGCATGGTATTTCCGTGTATGCCTGCGGGTGGCCCCGCGTTGGTCTAGTTGTTCCTGACCGGCGCAGCCGGTGCGTCCTTCGGTGAGGAAACCACCACCAGCGATCCCACAGATATTCCGCGCGCGGCACCCAACAACACCGTATCGCCTCCGGCAAGTCCCGAGCGGATCTCCACCGTCTCAGCCCCTTCGTCGCGCACGCCCAACTGCACCTCGACGCGCTCGACCTTGCCTCCTTTGAGACGCATCACGATCGGCGCGATACCGGTTTGATCGACCGCTCGTTCCGGCACCAGAATCCCGACACGCTTCTCCACCGCGACTCGGCCTTCTACAAACAGTCCGGCCACCAACGCGTTCTGCGCGTTGGGAACTGAGGCGAAGAGGCTCACTTGCTTCGTTTGCGGATTCACCATCGGACTCACGCGCGTCACCCGCCCTTCCAACTGTCGATCAGATCCGTTCACGGTGAACAACACGGGCGCGCCAACACGCACATCAGCCAGCGCCGATGTCGGCACGGAGGCCTCCACCTTGAGGCTGCGCGGATCGATAACCGTAAAGAGCGCCGCCCCCGGTGCGACAATGTCACCGGGACTTACCGACTTCTCGGCGACGACGCCGGCGAACGGCGCACGAATGGTGGCGTTGCGCAAATTCTTTTCCACAGTGGTCAAGCGCGCCTTGGCATCGGCCAGCTGGGCCTGCGCCGCAAGATTCGCCCGTTCGGCGCCTTCAACGTCACGTTCAGCGATGGCGCCAGCCGCCACCAATGTTTTCGCGCGCTGCAGTTCCCTCGCCGCTTGATCGGCGCCCACCGTTGCCTGGGTCACGTTCGAGCGGGCGGAGAGCGACGCGTCTTGCAGAATCCCATCATCAACGCGCGCCAGTGGCGCACCCTGCGCGACCCGCTGTCCAACATCGACATAGGTTTGGAGTACCGCGCCAGACACTTCGGCGCGAATGCGAGCTTCGCGGTCGGCCACCAGTGTACCGGAAATCGCGGGTCCGCTCCGCAGCGTGTCAGTCGTCGCAATGGCGATGTTGTCGGGACCGATCATTTGCGCCGTCGCGGTCGTCGATGCCGCCGCTTCCTTGTCCTTGGTGCACGCGCCGAGGACAAGCGCACTGGCCAGCAGTACCGTCGAAGTTGCGGTGGGCGCCATTCGGCGCATCGTGGTCATCATGGAGTGGAGCTGGTTGGCGTGGTGGACCCTGAAGACAACGGAAGATCGCGCAGCAGTTCGAGCCGCTTGCGGGCGACCTGCAAATCACGTGCTGCGCGAGCGCGGTTGGCCAGCGCCTGCTGCAGTTGCACTCGCGTTTCGGACAGTTCTAACTGCGCCGAGATTCCTTCGCGAAAACGTACCTCGGCGATCTCGTAGGCGCGTTGCGCCTGTTCGGCCGTCCCAACACTCGCCTGCCACGACGCTTCGGCCTCGGTCAGTTTGGCGGTCGACGATCGCGCGTCAAGCGCCGCGCCTTCCTGCGTTTGACGGAGACGCTGCTGCGCTTCGATCACCGACGCCTCAGCCGCGAGGATCTCGCCCCGTACGCGTCCGCCGGTAAAAATCGGATAGGAGAGCCCGATACCGACGGTCCAATTGGGGAAGAAGTCCGCGATGCTCCTGGGGAGCACGCCGGTGGGATAGGCGAGTCGCTGGTAGTTGGTTGTCGCTGCCAGTGACGGAAGTCGCTGGGCACGCGTGGCGCGCAGTTGTTGCTGCGCGACCTCAACGCCCTTGAGCGCCTGTCGTACCGGAGCCCGTGTGAGCGAACCCGTGTCGCTGGTTGCCAGTGTGCGCGCGACGCGCGCCTGCACCGCCGGATCGAGCGCCAGCACTTCGGCCGCAGCAATATTCACAGTGGTGACGGGCGCGGTTGACACCGCGATTGGTGCGAGCGGTGCCTCGACAATGCTGTCAGTAAGCGTTACCGGACGATCCACATCGAGATTGAGCAGCTGCCGCACGCGCACATATGCGAGATCGCGGGCCGTACGGGCCTGCAGCCAGCTGGGCCGCTGGTTGTCACGCGTGACCCGCGCGCGAATCAGCTCGAACTCCGACGTCGACCCAACGCTGCGAGTGAGTTGTACCTGTCGCAGCGTGCGCTCGGCTTGCACCAAGGTGGAATCGGAAATGGTCAACAACCGATCGGCCAGCAGCGCGTCGTAGTACGCCTGCGTGACGTCCAGCTGCGCCTGCGCCTGCGCGCTGGCGATGCCGATGTCCGCCGCCTCACGACCCGCGCGCGCCGCACGGATGGTCGCGGTGGCGCGCCCCCCAGTGTAAATCGGCTGCGAGGCAGTCAGGCCAAGATTGAAATTGTATTCCGAGGCGAAAATGCGAGTGATAGACGACGTGGCATCGCCGCCTGCGGTACTGTCACGGCCCCCGGTAGCTGGCGGGTTCTCTTTCGACGCGCGTTTGGAGATAGCCGCAAACTGATTCTGTAACTGCTTCTGCCAGTTCGCGGTGGTAGACACTTGCGGCCGCAGCAGCGAGCGTGCCTGCAACTGCTGACCTCGCGCGCGTTGTTCGCCGGCGCGCGCGAGTGCGACCTGCTCGCTGGTACCAGTGGCAAGCCGCAATGCGTCATTCAGCGAAAGCGACATCGGGGTACTGGCCGCCGCGCTGGCTTGCGCGCGCAACGCGACGGGTGCCAACGCGAGCAGGAGCGCGAGTGCAGAGAAACGTCGAGCCATCATTCCGTGGGCGAATGTAAAGGGCCGGTGTTGCGCCGGGGCGCACGCTTCGCCGACGGCGATATCGTTGACGACACCCCGATGCCGCGCAGAAAAATGCGGACGTACGCATGAAGCGAATCGTCGGCCGACTGTGGGAAAATGGCCGGCATGATTTCCCGGTTCATCGCGTCCGCGAAGATGGCGCCCATCAGCATCGTGACCGCACCGCGTACATCGCCGGGGCGCGTCTCGTCGGGATCACTGAGCCAACCGTGACGCCGCAAGTGGACCACATACTGTCGCAGTTGCGCAAACGCACCGCTGGGTCCCTCGGCCGCACAGATGGCCGTTTCCGGACGCTCGGCGGCTTCGCTCATCATCTGACGCACGATGTCCCGCATGTCGACCAGCGACGAGTGATGCGCGTGCACCCATTGGTACAGTTCGCGTTCCGGGTGCACCGGTTCATTCGGGAGTGTGGCGTCCTGTTCCAGTCGCGCGCACTCGCGCATGGCGATCTCCAGGAGCGCGTCTTTCGACCCGAACTGCCGAAAGATCGTGACTTCATTGACGCCGGCCTCTTCGGCGATCCGACGCGTCGTCGCGCCCCGCCAGCCGTGCTGGGCGTAGACTCGGGCAGCGGCGTGCAGAATGCGGTGACGATGGTCTTCGATCATGCAGCTAGGGTAATGCAAGTGCATGCTTGCCCGCAAGTGGGTGCTTGCTTACACCTCGAAAGCCTTACCCCTTGATGCCTCCGCCTTGAAAAATGATGCCACCATTGTCACGCCCTTTCCCTAAATTCCCCGAAGACCCCTTTCCCGATATGTCCGGACTCGATGAACTGAAGGACGCCGCCGACCGCGCCCGCGCCGAACGACCGCAGGTGCCATTGGCCTTGGCAACCCTGCATTCGGTCGATGGCTCCTCGTACCGACAGCCCGGAGCGCGGCTCTTGGTCGACGCCGAAGCGCGGGTACTGGCCGGTGCGGTCAGCGGTGGCTGCCTTGAGGGCGACGTGGCCGCGCACGCCGCGGCGGTGTGCGCCTCCGGGGTACCGCGTCGGTTGACCTACGACTTGAGTGACGATCTGCAATCCATCTGGGGGTTCGGCGCCATGTGTGACGGCGTGGCCCATCTGTTGCTCGAACCTCTGGGTGATTCGTCGTGGCTTGACGCGGCGTGTGCCATCCGCGACGCCCGCGAGGATGGCGCGTTGGTTACCGTACTCGAAGAATCCGTGGGCGGAGGCACGCGCGAGTGGCACGCCTGTGAGCCCGCGCTGCGAGAAAGTGCGTGCACATTGATGACGATCGCGAGACACACCGCCCTCCCGGTCACTGGCGAAATCACGACCGCGCGGGACGTCGTGCGATGTCTCGTCGACCCGCTCGTCGCACCAGTGTCACTCGTGCTGATTGGCGCGGGCCGTGGGGCGGAGGCGTTTGCCCGCATTGCGCGCACCTTGGGTTGGCGTGTCACGCTCATCGATCATCGGCCATTTGTGCTGCAGTCGGTGTCTCTGCCAGCGGACGTGACGCGCGTTGCCGCTCGCGCCGAAGATGGGTTGGCGCACGTGACCTGTGACTCACGTACAGCTGTGGCCTTGCTCTCGCATCAGTTTGCCGTTGACGCCGAATGGCTGGAACGGTTGCTGCCGTTGTCGCTGGGCTATGTCGGCGTGCTCGGTTCACGGCAGCGTGCGGCAAAACTGGTCGATTCTCTCCGTGCGGGTGGTTTCGAAATCACCACCCGCATGGAGGATGTGCTGCACGCGCCGATCGGCCTGGATTTGGGCGGCGAGTCGCCCGAGTCGATTGCGTTGGCAACCATCGCCGAAATCGAAGCGGTGATGCATCGCCGACCAGGGGGCGCGTTGCGCGAACGAGAGAGTCCGATTCACACCCGCACCCCAACCCCGCACCGCACGCAGTGAACGCCACGCATATCGCAGGCGTCGTGCTGGCGGCTGGTGCGTCTCGACGGCTCGGGACACCGAAACAACTACTCCTCGACGAAGGTGGACAGTCGTTAGTGGCGCGCGCGGCCTCGCAGCTGCTGGAGGCCGGATGCCGTCCAGTGGTGGTTGTGCTGGGGGCCGAGCACGACGCGGTCGCTGATACCGTCGCCCATTTGCCCGTTCACATCGTAATAAACGCGGGCTGGGCCGAAGGGATGGGTTCTTCCATTCGGGTGTCTATGGACTGGCTCGAAGCGCACGACGATCGCGCGACAATTCGCGCTGTTCTTGTTACGGCATGCGATATTATCAGCGCATCATCGGGACACTTTCGCGCCATTATAGACACATCACGATATGGACTGTTGCGTGTTGCGTCCGAGTACAATGCGCTTTCAGGCGAGTTGGTTCATGGTATCCCGGCCCTGTTCCCCGAAGCAGACTGGACAGTATTGCGTTCACTACAGGGTGACCGTGGTGCCCGTGATCTGTTTGCTATATCCGGTACTCTTTCGGTTTTTCTTCTCAACGGCAATTTAGACTTGGACACGCCTGCCGACGTGGATCGCTGGCGCGCCGAACACTCTGCTTAAACTCGCCAACCACCTCACCGACTTTCCCATGTGGGGCGTGATCACGATCCAGCAGGAGGGGTTCGACCTGGCCGTTCCGTTCCCGCCCGCGCCGCCATTGCCGACGACGAGCGCCAATACAGTTCAGTTTAGAAAAACGTGTGAGATTGGCGGCTCACCCCCGCCGTGAGGTCGTATGGCTCGGACCGCCGCTGGAGTACCGGCAGGCATTGATCATATCGGTCATCGCGCGTGATCCAGATCTAACAAGGGTGGAGGAAGAAGGCAGGAGATGAACGTCATCC
>JANLVM010000854.1:0-4359 GCA_031364015.1 Gemmatimonadaceae bacterium | reverse complement strand
CTTTGTCCACGCGATAGCTGATGGCGCGGTCAGTAAAGAGTGAGGCAAAGCACCGCTTGCAGGTCTCCAGCAGCGCCGCCGTGCCGTGGACGTTCAGATACGTCTCCTGCTGGCCGGCAAAGCTCGCATCGGGCAGATCTTCGGCAGTGGCCGAGGAACGCACCGCAACATCGAGCGGCGCGGTACTGCTGCCCTGCAACTGGCGATACGCGTCGCTGATGAGTCGCTGTAGATCGACCGGCAGTGTGGCGTTGAGAATGATTTGCCGTACCGCTTGGCCGCGCGCGCTCAAGTTCGCCATGTCGTGCGTGTCGAGGTCCGCGAGCGTTGTCCGGAGGCGCTCGTCGATTCCTGCGTCGCGGATGAAGTGGCGGAACGCATCGGCCGTAATGGCAAAGCCATCAGGCACCTTCACGCCGTGGCTCGCGAGTTCACGGACCATTTCTCCGAGCGACGCATTCTTGCCGCCGACCAACGGAATATCATCAATGGTGATGTCGGCGAACCATTTGATGAACGGGTGTGCAGCAGGTGAGGTCATGGGTTTTTCAGGTGACGAGGATCCCGCCGCTTTTCGAATGTATCGTGTGATCGTTGTCCAAATGCTCCAGTCCGCCAGCGACGCAGAGAGGTGTGCTCTTGACAAGTGAACGCGGGTATCCTGGACCAGGTGGGGAAGAGAAAGAGGCGTGGAATTCGAGTGCGAGCTATTGACGTACCGCGAAATGTCCGGCAACCTGGAGTTTCCATTTACCAGGAGAACGACCATGCGACATGCGGTCTCGCAGCACAACGGCGGTGCACGAATCCTGACCGTCGTATTATCCATGGCGGCGCTACTCACCGCGCCACTCACCGTTTCCTCCGCGCAAGGGCCACGGGGGGCGGGCGCAGCATCGTTCACTCCGGAACTCGTGCGCGCCCGCGATGCGCTCGACAAGTATCGCGACCCCGTGATGGCCGTGCACGACGGATACCTGTCGACCGTGGGATGCATCGAGTATCCCAAAGGCGCCGCCGAGGGAACCATGCAGTATGCACCCGGAGGCATGGGGGTCCACTTCCTCAATCTCGCGGCCATGGGACCGACGCTGGACCCGGCAAAGCCACAGGTGCTGATCTATGAGCCGAGAGGTGACAAACTGACCCTCGTTGCCGCCGAGTGGTTCATGCCGGTGGCGCTCGCCCCAAAGGGGCCGCCCACGATCTTTGGCAAGACGCTCGAAGGCCCCATGGAGGGACACAAGCCGCTGATGCCCTCCGACCTTCATCACTATGATCTTCACGTCTGGCTCTGGAAGACCAACCCGGCCGGCGTATTTTCGCCGACCAACCCGGCCGTCAAGTGCCCGAAGTCCGGCTACTCCTTTGCGGAAACTGCGCCGAAGATGGTTCATCCCAAGCATTAAGGACTGGGACGATGAGTGGGCGCTGATGCTCGCGCGACGGTCGTGACTTTGTCGATCATGATCTGCGACAACGCGCCGCAATGCGGCACGACCGTCACCAGCCGCCGAGGCGCGTGACGCCGAGGCGCGTGACGCGGCCCTGCGTGCCAACGGCCCAGCCAGCACGCCCTGATGCGAATCCCACCGACCAGTAGTTGGCGCTGTCGATCGGCACCCAGGTGGCACCGAGATCGCGCGACCACGCGCTCCCGCTGGGCCCCACCGCCACGACGGTTGGCGTGCGCGCGCCGGGCACAAAGCTCCCGCCCCACGTCCCCACCTTGAACGGCGGCGCGTTCCTCGGCGTCCACGTGTCGCCACCATCGTCGGTAATCGCCACCAATGTGTCACCCGGCTTCACGCCGTAGCCGCCACCCAGCACCATGCCGTGCTGCGCATCGCGGAAGGTGACCGACTGCGCACCGCTCCCCTCGTGCGTGGTGATCGGCAGCGTCTCGAGCGCCCAACTGCGACCGAAGTCTGACGTACGCAGGAGCCTTGACCGCGCGGGCGTGTTCATCACGATCCAGGCGCGGCCGTCCGCACCGGTGGTAAGGCAGGTACCGCTCGCTGCGAAGCTCCCCTCCCCTGCCTCCGCGCGCGGCAGCGAGGCGCCCTCCACACGCGTCCAGCGCTCACCGCCGTCCTGCGTGAGGAGCACCGCCATCTCGGTGCCGATCGCGTCGCCGATCACCACGCCGCGCCGCGCGTCCCAAAAGCTCATGCAGTCGAAGAACCCGTTCGCGTCGGGATTCGTGAACTGCCGCGCCCAGTTCGCACCGCCGTCGGTGGTACGGTAGATGCGCGAGTCCGTTCCGTTGCCGATGCTGAGCAGCCAGGCCGTGCGGGCGTCGAGTGCGTGCACGTCGCGGAACTGGAGCGAGTCCGCGCCGGGAACGCGACCGGTCGTCCATGTCGCGCCGCCGTCGGTGGTGCGCAGCCATGTGCCGAGCGCTCCGCTGGCCCAGGCCACGCGATCATTCACCGCGCTCACGGCGATGAGCAGCGCGTTCGTGCCGCTCACCTGCGATGCGACCGACAGGGCCTCCGGCGCGGGTGCGCCCGTGGTGCGACCGCAGGCCGCGAGCGCACCGAGCACACCAAGCAACAGGACCGTGCGCCTCGTCGGCCGCGCCGGCATCAACACCGACGCGGCGGCGCAGACGAACCACCGATGTGTCATCGACTGATCACCGCACGCTGAAGGAGGACATCACGCGCGGTTACGATAGCACCCACGCGGCGCACCATCCAGCGTCAGCCATCAGAATCGCACCACAAAATCCAGATACGGGATCCCCGGGAATACCATGTTGCCGGTGTAGTTGATGAAGGCGAGGTCGACCGACATCTTCTCACCCAAAATGCGGACACCGTACGAGATGAGCGGTTTGGTGAGTCCGGGAATGAGATAGTTCTCGGTCACCAGCGTGAGCCGCCGCGATATACGCGTCTCGCCGCCCAGCATGTAGACCTGTGAGTTGGCCAACTTGTCGCCGGCAAACGCATTGCCGATGGCGATCGTGACATTGTTGTCTTCGCCGCCAAAGGTCGACGACACGAATCCAATGCCGCCGGTCTCGCCGTCGGCTCCACCCAGCAAGACACCAGCCGCCACATTCACATTCTCACTGCGCACAATCCCGACCTTCGGCGTGACGAACCAGAATCCGGGGTTTGGCACGAGGAAACTGCCGCCACCCATGGTCACGCGATCGGTCACACCTACGGCGACGCTCCCCAACACCACCCAGTGATCGGCAAAGTAGCCTTCGCCTCGCGCCAACATGCGGCCGGTCGGCGCAAAGAACAGTCGGGTGGTATTGGCGTTCGGAAACCAGTACTCGGTGCTTCCATCAGCCCGTGTGTGCGCGACCCCTGCGGGCCTCAACTGACGCACCCGCGCGGCCGCGAACGCCAGTCGACCGGAAGAGCCAACAACCACCACGGAATCCGCGTCCTGCCGTTCCAGTACGCCATAAATCACGGAGCCATCGACCAGGCGCACTGCGACGTTGGCGTTGACCTGCACGCGGCGGCTGTTTCCGTTCGCTGAGGATGTTGTCTGTGCCAACAGCGTGGGTGGCGCGAGGATCGTCCAACAGCAGCAGGACTGTGACAGGGCGCATCGTGAACTCCTGGTAGAGGATGCGAACAGTCTGTGGCTTGGCAGAGGCGCACTTCCATACGTCAGCTGACGTAAGCGGCACGAAGTGAGGCGCGCAGCGGTGGCTGGCGGGTTTGCGCAGATCGTCGGCATTGGCTTGTTTTTCCATACGATGTGGTCTCGAACTCGCCCTGTCGAAAGCGCCTTGTGCGAGGCGAACGGCGAGCGGTTTGAGCGCGATGTTCAACTTGCCGACCCCCAAGGAGCTTTATCCGTGTCTGCCACTGACGATCGGCTTCGCCCGCGTCCATCCGACCGGTTCGCCGGCGCCGAACACGAGCTTGACCTCCCCGCAGCGTTGCGCGCGCTGCGCAGTGAGGCAAAGCCGGGCGCGAATGGGCACCGCCAGATCGCGTTGATGCATGAGGGGCCTGTGCGGCTGGTCCTGTTCGCGTTCGAGACACATGGGCGCATACCAGACCATGCCGCCCCTGGGTGGATCACCATTCACGCGCTTCGCGGCACGCTTCGCGTGCGGACGTCGCAGTCGGTGCACGTGCTGCATGAAGGCACGCTGTTATCACTCGCCCCGGACGTCGTGCACGACGTTGAAGCAATGGACGAGGCCGACATGTTGCTGTGGATCTATCCGGAAGCACCGTCGCGCGCGTAGCCTTCGGTTGGTCAACACTCCCTTCGCCCGCGCCAAGACCTTTGGGCATGCCCGCGTCACCGTCGAGCAATATTCGCTCCCCCGATCCACTCGAAATGCAGGCCCGCGCCCACTTGGCCGCCGGACGGTGG
>JANLVM010000851.1:0-3056 GCA_031364015.1 Gemmatimonadaceae bacterium | reverse complement strand
TGTTCAAGAATCGGTGGCTGTGGGGTGCGTTGGCCGTGTCCCTGTTGCTCCAGGTGGCGGTGATCTATGTGCCATTCCTGCAAGTCGCGTTCTCGACCCAGGCGCTAACGCTCGCGGATTGGACCCAATGCACCGTCGTGGCCAGTTCGGTGCTTTGGCTACGCGAGTTGAGCAAGTACGTCCGACATGCGACCTCCCATCCCCGCAGCGCACCGATTCATGGGATTTTGCTCAGTGAGTGAGCCTGTGCACGCCGATATGGCGTTGCTCAGCGGCACCCTACGGTACGCGGTACAACCAACTCGCCTTGACGAAGAAGCCGTCGCTGGACCGGTCCAACTCCCGGAAACGGAATGCGTTTTCCTCGTTCAGGCTCGCCCCGTATCCAAGGTAGACCACTTTGCCTGGGCTCGGGAAGTATGAGAACAGCCAATCGGCCCGAATGGCATTGGTCGCCGAGCGCGTGGAACGGGTGAACCTGCCGGTGCTGCTCTTGAAGAGGATCGGGTTCTCCGAGCGCGGGTCGCGATACGCGTCGCGCAGGCGTGATTCGTATTGCCCGACAAACCGGAAGAAGATGGCGCGGTTGACCTGATACTCGGTCCTGAGGCGTGGGATGTTGGTGACGAGGATCGTGCTGTTGTCGCGCGCCCGTCGGAACGCCTGATGGAGCATGATGGCGCTGACGCGCATGCGTGGCGTTGGGCGCAGGTCGAGCGTCGCATTCACGTCCAGCCGCTTCGCTTGTGACGTCTCCAGAAACTCGGCGTCGCGACCGAACGTGCCACTGATGGACGCACCGAATTTCTGAAACTGCGGCGTGCTGACGCGCAACTGCAATTGGCGGGCGGGGACGCGGTTTCCGACAACGAACGGCACCGTGTCGACCAGCGCGCCGCGCGGACGCGCCACGTAGTACGTCGCGTATCGTTCAGCCTGGAATCCAAAACGCTCCAATGACGGCGTGATACCCAAGCCCCATCCACCACGGAACTGAAAGTTCGACGAGAGCGAGAGGCGCGTTTCCAGTGGCGCCTGGGCGTCGAAGAACCCGTTGTACGTCCATGTTCCCTGGCCGCTCAGAAACATCATGAGCTGTTCAACGGGCGCACCCCGCCTGCCGAAGAACGTCAACCGCTGATGGAGTTGCGGCTGCACATAGTCAAGCCGCGGCACGAAGCCGCTGCGCGTCTCGAAGCGCGGCGTGACCCCCTCAATGGAGTTACGGAAGCCATAGTTGCGCCCCGTGCGGTCGAAGCTGAACTCCCAGATGTCGCCGCGCGCGGGGCCGCCCGCCGTGCGCGAGCGGCTGGTGGCCATCTGATACGCCGCCGAGTAGATGTTGCGCAGGAGGAAGCGTCCATCCGCGTTGAGCACCGTGTTGAAGTTCGCCCCGTCGCGGCGGTCGGTGATCGTGAAGCCCACGTTGTTCTGCGCCCCAAGGTCGCGCCGCAGGCGGGCGATATTGAAGAGGGGGCTGTCCTTGCCGCTCGCCGAATACGTGACGTTGTCCACTGCCGATAACAGGCCGAGGTCGAAACGCGAGATCTTGCCGGTCAGCTTGGTGGCCGCTCGCGGCTGTCCGATTCGACGCGTGTACACCAGCTGATTCGGGGTGTCGAACTGCTCGTTCCCCTCCACGAAGAAGGGGCGCAGCTCTGGAAAAAAGAGCGCGAACCGCACGTCGCCCGGGATTTGCCCCACGTCGGCCTCCACCTGGGAGAAGTCGGGATTGATCGTCCCGTTCATGGTGAGGTTCGGCGTCAGCCCCCAACGAAGATCGCCGCCGTATTGCGGCTTGGAACCGTAATTCCAGCCGCCGCCGGTCTCCTGGGTCCCAGGGAACGACGTCGTGACAACCGGTGTGACGTCGAGCACGAGGCCGCGCTGCAAGTCGTGAATCCCTACGAGACGTCCGGACTGGATGAGGATCGACGCCAGCCCTCGGCTCGTCTTCGTCCAGGTATCCTGGTAGTTGTTGCGCTGCGTGTTCCGCACGACGTTGAGCCCCCAGCTCATTGCCTTGCCCTGGCGGTAGCGAATGCTCTTGAACGGCACCCGAAGCTCCACCTCATAGCCCCAGTCGGTGATGTGCCCCCGGGACTGCCAGATCATGTCCTGATTGAGGTCGGCGTTGCTGAGACTGGCGCGGGAGAAGCCACCGCCACCGCCACCGCCACCGCCGCCGCCGCCACCGCCACCGCCCCCACGACCGCCGCGGCCGCCACCCCCGCCGCCGCCGCCTTCGGTGCGTACGCCATCACTTTGCACCCCCAACGGGTTCACGGCGAAAACAAAGGCCTGTCTCCGGTCGTTAAAGGTGTCGAGGATGAACTGCACGTGGTCGTCATTCTGGATGCGGTCGCGATCCGCCAGCGTGCCGCGCACCGTGCCGGCCGGAGCATAGGCGCGGACGCCGAAGTAGATAGCGTCGGGACCGTACCAGACGAGCGCGACGGTCGAGTCGAGCGACGCGCGTCCATCCACCGGATTGAACTGGGAAAAACCCGTCAGCCGAGCTGCCCCCTCCCATTGCGACTCCCGGAGCTCGCCATCGATGGCAACGGCGCCTTCATAGCGCGGCACTTGGACCGTCGTGTTGCCGTCCCGCCCGCTGAAGGCGAGGGGGGCAACCGACCGCTCCGGCGCGCGACCGGTGTCGGCGGCGGGTACCGGGCGCGGCGGGACGGGAGCCTGCTGCAGGGCGAGCGCTGCCAGCAGGGGAAGTACGATCATCTGTTTCGCTCCAAAGACGGACCATCACAGGCAGGCGTCGTGTTGGACGCGAACGCCGGGTATCGACCATACTACGTCGCAGTCCGCGAAATTGATGGGATGGTGGCGCAGGGACGGCCCGGAGACGACGTCGTCATCCCGTCCAGGTGGCGGTGATCTATGTGCCATTCCTGCAAGTCGCGTTCTCGACCCAGGCGCTAACGCTCGCAGATTGGACCCAATGCACCGTCGTGGCCAGTTCGGTGCTTTGGCTACGCGAGTTGAGCAAGTACGTGCGACATGCGACCTCCCATGGGATTTTGCTCAGTGAGTGAGCATGT
>JANLVM010000842.1:0-2016 GCA_031364015.1 Gemmatimonadaceae bacterium | reverse complement strand
TCCTGGTTGCCGATCAGGGTGCGGTGATCACCGTGAACGGCGGTGAGACATGGAGCTCATGGTACAATCAGGGCACCGCGCAGTTCTATCACGTCACAACAGACTATGCGTGGCCCTATCGGGTGTGCGGCGGTCAACAGGAATCCGGTTCGGCGTGCGTGTCGAGTCGTGGCAACGACGGCAGCATCACGTATCGAGACTGGCGCCCAGTTGGTGCAAGCGAGTACGCCTACGTCGCGCCCGATCCGCTCAACCCGGACATCGTGTACGGCGGCACGGTCACGCGCTTCGATCGTCGCACCGGTCAGGTGCAGAATATCAGCCCCAATGCGGGTCGCGGACGTGGCGGCGCCGGCAGTGGACCGGATTACTTTCGTGGCATTCGCACCATGCCCGTGCTCTTCTCGCCTATCAACAAGCGGAAATTGTACTACGGCACCAACGTCGTCTGGAGTACGGTTGACGGCGGTACGACGTGGAAGCGGCTGAGCGATGACCTTTCCCGCGCGACGTGGACGGTGCCGCCAAGTGTCGGCAAGTACATCGGCACACCCGGTGCTCAACCCACGCGCCGCGGTGTCGTGTATACGATCGCGCCGAGCTATGTCGACTCGAATACCGTGTGGGCCGGTACGGACGACGGACTGATTCACGTGACGCGAAACGGCGGCAAGACGTGGACTGACGTGACGCCACCGCAGATCGGTCCGTGGTGGAAGGTCTCGATCATGGATGCGTCACACACCGATGCGAACACCGCATATGCCGCGGTGAACACGCTGCGATTGGACGACCTGCGGCCACATATCTATCGCACGCGCGATGGTGGCAAGACGTGGACCGAGATCGTCGGTGGCATGTCGACCAATGCACCCGTCAATGTGGTTCGCGAAGATCCAGTGCGGCGCGGGCTGCTCTTCGCGGGCAGCGAGAACCATGTCTGGTATTCGCTTGACGACGGCGACCACTGGCACTCGTTGCGCGGGAACATGCCTGCTATCTCGATTCGCGATCTGGTTATCAAGGATGATGACATCGCGGTTGGAACGCACGGCCGCGGTTTCTGGATTCTCGACAACATCACCGCACTGCGCCAATGGCGCCCAACGACGGCGTCGGCACCGGCGATGTTGTTCAAGCCCGCGCTGGCGACGCGAGTGCGTTACTCGATGTACACTGACACACCGATACCACCAGACGAGCCGCGCGCTGAGAATCCACCCGATGGCGCGATGATCGACTACTACCTGTCGCGTGATGCAGAGCGCGTGACGATCGACATCCTGAATGCGAATGGGCTCGTGCTGCGCACCTTTGCGAGTTCAGATTCGACACTGGCGCCGGCCGACGCGGGGAACGCGCCGTTGTACTGGTTTCGACCAGCCACCGCACCGAGCATCAGGGCGGGGCTGCAGCGCTTCACGTGGGATCTGCACTACGCGCGTCCAACCGATCAGTGTTCGCTGCCAATTTCGGCGACGCCGTACAACACGAAGTGTGAGCCAGAAGGACCGTGGGTTATGCCGGGTACCTACACGGCACGACTGACCGTCGATGGTGTCGTGCACACACAGACGTTCGCTGTCCGGATGGATCCGCGGGTGACAACACCCGTCGCGTCGTTGCGCCTTCAGCATGATCTGTCGGTGGCGCTGTATGACGCGATGCTCGAAGCGCCGCGAGTGGCAGCGGAAGCGCGGACCAAAGGACTCGCCGCATTCGCCGGCAACGACGGTTTTGGCGGCATCGGTGCCGCACACGAGGCCGCGATCGGTGCTTTGCAGGGGAGTGATGCGCCGCCGACGGCGGCGGTGCTCGCCACTGCGCGTGAGCGACTGAGCGCGTACGCGGCGCTCAAGCGTCGGTGGGATACCGCGAAGGCGACGCCGCCGTGAGCGTCGGGTTTAGTACTTCACGGCCGACACATCGGTGCGCGTGAAGTCATCCCCTTTGAATAGCAGTGGCTGTCCCGCCGCCATGGCGACGCCGTATACAAGGCAGTCGCCGTAGTTGAGC
>JANLVM010000830.1:0-6549 GCA_031364015.1 Gemmatimonadaceae bacterium | reverse complement strand
GTATATGGCGACGGCGCTGGACGATGTGGATGCGAAAGGTCTGCCGCCAGATGCGCCGTCGGCGTCGATGGCGCATCGGGAAGTTACTCATCATGCGCTTCACGCCGCGGGGCACGACGCGCCCCCGACTGGAGCTGACGCACTCCGCGCGCCGCACGAGCGCCTCGCGCACCGCAAGCTCGGCCCGCACATGACGTCGCGCCTCCGAGAGCCGATACGCGGGGCGCCACGCACCGGTTTCGCACGCATCCATCAACGTGCGCGCATCGCGCTTGTCCGTCTTGGTGCAGCGCGACCGATTGGCGTACATCGGGGCGTAGTTCGAGTCGGCGACGATCACCTCGTGTCCGAGCGATGCCAGGTGGCGCGCCACCCACTCACTCTCGGTGCTCGCCTCGCGTAGAATCCGGGCCGGCGGCCGCTCACTGAACACCGCGGTGAACCGCTCCAGACTGGTCGCGATCCGGCGGTCGGTGATCGACCCGTCGTCCGCTTTGATGGACAGCTGACACTCGCGCCTGTGCAGATCCGGGCCTATAATCTCCCTAGCGGCTGGCCTCCCGGTATGCGCCGCGTCGGCAGACGGTGAGCGCGTGAATAGTGCTGGAGCAAGGCGTACCACGTTATCGTGGAGGTCCAACCGCCGCTTTATACCAACTATCCCGTGGCATACAGCTTGACAGAAACCGCGACTCAGCAAGTCTACCTCGTGCCGTTTCCCACGCCGGGCTCGGCCAAGTGGCAAGTGTCCGCGAAAGGAGGATATTCGCCGTCAGTGCGGGACACTTCGTCGGCGTGGGCGCGTCACGCCGGAACTATGACGTTGCGCCAGCCGATCAGCGTTTCCTGATGATTCGTCGTGCGAGGGGTTTGGCGAGCGCACCATTGGTTATCGTCGAAAACTGGTTCAAGGAAATCAAGACGAAGGCGCCGCGGTGAGGCGATGGTAGCCAACGCACTGCGCGAGAGCCTCGGGCGCGCCCTCGGCGACGCCTACACGCTTGTGAGTGAACTGGGCGCGGGTGGGATGGCGACGGTTTTTCTTGCCCTCGATGTCAAGCACAAGCGCCAGGTAGCGCTCAAGGTGCTGCATTCCTCGTTGGGAACTGGCATCGGCCGCGACCGGTTCTTGCGCGAGATCGAACTCACAGCGCGTCTGCAGCATCCCCACATCCTTCCAGTCTTCGATTCCGGGACGTCGGACGATTACCTGTGGTACACCATGCCGTACATCGAGGGTGAGACGCTGCGAATGCGGCTCACTCGCACCGGACGGCTCTCGCTGTCCGAGGCGACGGCAATCGCGCGTGATGTTGGCGCGGCGCTCAGCTATGCGCACGAGCGCGGTGTCGTGCATCGGGACATCAAGCCCGAAAACATTCTTCTCACGGTGCAGGGCGACGCGCTTGTGGCCGACTTCGGGATCGCCAAGGCGCTCGAATCGGCAGACAATAACCTCACGGCGACCGGCCTCGCGCTGGGTACGCTGAGCTACATGTCGCCCGAGCAGATGATGGGGGAGCGGCCGGTTCAACCCCAGGCGGATGTGTACGCACTCGGCGTCGTCGTGCACGAGATGCTGGCGGGAGTGCGACCATTCGTCGATGGTGCGCCGGCGGTCATGTTGGCCCGCCGCCTGGAAGAAGGTGCCCCGTCAGTCACAGGTCTCCGGCCCGATGTCCCGTCTGCCGTCGCCGCGCTTGTGCAACGATCTCTGGAGGTCGATCCCGCACGACGTCCAGCAACGGGCACGATTTTCGTTGCACTTCTGGACGATGCAGTGACTCGCGCCCGTCCCGTCGTTACAGCGCTGCCTGCACCGGTGCGCAGCACGCTTCGTCGCCGCGCTGCCATGGCGATTCCAATCGTGCTTGTTCTGACGGGGCTCGCGTTCGCGTATGCGCTTTCACGCAACGGCAGTAGTGGGAGCGCGAGTATCGCCGTACTTCCCTTCTCCAATCGTACCGGAGACACCGCGCAATCATATCTGAGTGATGGACTCGCCGAAGATCTGACGGCGCGATTGGCGCGTGTCGAGCAGCTTCGAGTTGCCCCCAGCAGTTCCACGCTCCGGTTTCGCGGGAGCGGAGAGGCGCCCGAGGCTATCGCGAAAGCGCTTGCCGTGAACCACCTGCTCACCGGTGTCTTGTCACGCCGCGGTGACAGTGTTCGGGTCAGCGTCGAGCTCATCGACATCATTTCGCGAACGCAGCAATGGAGCGAAGCGCGCACCGTGCCGCAGCGAGAGCTCGCGTTGCTCGTGGACAGCATGGCCCGGGCGGTCGCCGTCAAGTTGCTCCCCAATGCGCGGCTCGCTGACACCAGGCACACTCCCGTTACGCGCGACTCGCTAGCCTATACCTACTACCTTCTCGCGCAACATCATTTCAACCAATTCAACCCAACTGGCCTCGCGCGTTCGATGGCATACTACGACAGCGTTATCGCCAGGGATCCGGCGTTTGTCGGCGGATGGATTGGACGAGCGTCCGTGCTCATGGTCATGGCGTCGGGCTACGGACTGATGACGGGACGCGATGCACTGCCTCCACTTCGAGCCGCCCTCGATACCATCCTCGTGCTCGAACCGCGCTCCGGCCTGGCGCATGCCCTTCGGGGTCATTCCTACACCTGGTTCGAATGGGATTATGAGGCCGCGGGTCGTGCGTTCAAACAGGCGCTGGCGTTGGCACCGCGCGATCCGACGGTGCTTCTCCGAGCGAGCTTCCTGCAAGTTGCCGAAGGACGAACGGATTCGGCGCTCGCGTTGCTGACGATCGTCAGACAACTGGACCCAACCAATGTTCGACCGGTGAACGGGAGTGCCGTAGCCAACTTCCATGGGCGACGATACGAGGAGTGTCTGACGTGGGTGCAGCGCGGCATCGTGCTGAACCAGAGTTCTCCGGCCGTGCAGTACCAGGCGCTCTGTCTGAGTGCCCTTGGACGCCGTGCCGAAGCCGTGGCCTTGTCGCGACGTGCGGTCGAGAACAGTCGTCAACCATTGCTGCTCTCGACACTGGCGATCGTGCTCGCGCAATCTGACAGCGTAGAGGCGGCACGACTGCTGATTACCGAACTGCTCGCCCTCGGCGCGCGCGCACCGCTCGACCGCGGGCTCGTGTTCCGCATCTACGCTGCCTTGAACGATCGCGATCGGTTTTTCGCATCGCTCGAGCAGGCAATCAGCGAACGTTCCTATCAAATCAGCTACCTGCCGCTCGACCCTGTGCTTGACCCCGTGCGTGGTGATCCAAGATTCGCCCAGATGCTCGCCCGGACAGGCCTTCCGCTCCAGACTTCGCGCGCGCCGGCGAGGTGAACTCGTCTCTGAGAGCATCGACGGCTGCAACCGGAGAAAGCGCCGCCGGGCCACTTCGCTGTGATTCGGAGCGGCACGAGCTCGGCGAGCCGGACTCGGTGGACAGCAACTGCCAGATTTCCACGCGGCGGTTTGGTGCTTGCTTGGCTTTGTTGGCCGCCGATACGCGCGGACGCGGTGGATTCGGATCGGGGTCGCCATCACGAACGATGATGCACTGTTCACCGAAGCCGGTCATCGAGATTCGATCCGCGGCGATCTCCGGGAATAGTTAGCGTGGCGAGACCGCGATAGGGGCTGTATTTGATGTCTTCGAAAGGCGCACGAGTGGCTTTCGTGGGCCCGTACTGCGCGTTGCCTTCGATACCCAACCAGCGATACACGTTGATGCCCAGCATCCTGCGACGATCTGGGTTTGCCAGCCCGCTACTGAGCGAGCAGATTCGCTACGGCGTCGGCGATCTGGGGGACGTCCGGCAACACCGCCTCCAGCAGCCGCGGATGGTAGGGCATGGGAATGTCTCGGGGGGCGAGTCGTTCTACTGGTGCGTCGAGAAACCAGAACGCCTCGCTCGCTAAAACGCCGGCGATTTCGGCCCCAAAGCCGGCCGTGAGGTTGTCCTCGTGCACGATCAGGCACCGGTGTGTCTTCTTGACCGAGGCGAGCACCGCGTCACGGTCCCAGGGCGAGATCGTCCGCAAGTCAATCAACTCGACTTGGTGCCCGAACGTCTTGGCCGCCGCAGCGCAGCGATGCACCATGGCCCCCCACGACACGATCGTGAGATCGGTGCCCGGCTGCACGACGCGAGCGCGTCCGAACGGCAACACGTAGTCATCACCGGGATAGCGCGCGCTGCCTTCGCCGGTCATGAGCAGAGAACGATGCTCGAAAAAGATGGTTGGATTTCCTCCGCGCATCGCCGCACGCAGCAAGCCCACCGCGTCGGCGGCATTGGACGGCATGGCCACCTGCCAGCCGTAGGCGTGCGCAAAGCGGACTTCGTCGCAGAGACTGTGCCACGGATCGCCAACATCCTTGCCAAAGCCGCCGGGCATGCGCACCACAATCGGCGCCGCAAAGCGATTCGCCGTGCGCCAGCGCATGGTACCGCAATTATTGAGTTGCTCGGTCGCCGGGTCGGCGTACTTTCGAAACTGGATCTCGGCGATCGGCATCAGTCCACTGATGGCCAGGGCGACCGCGCGACCGACGATGCCTTCCTCCGACAAGCTGGTGTCGAACACGCGATCGGCGCCGAACTGTTTTTGCAGTCCTTCGGTGACCAGGTGCACGCCGCCTTTGCGACCAACGTCCTCACCAAACACCACGGCTTTGGGATTGACGCTGAGTTCATGACGCAGCGTCCGTCGGATGGCTTCCGCGAAGCGCAACATCTCGCCGTCGTCGCGCGCGACCTCGGTGCCGCCCAACGTCGCGCGTTCAGCACGCGAGAGCCCTCCGAGTGGTTCAGCAACGTCAACCGAGCTGTCCTCGAACACATGCTGCGCTACGCGCGACGCATCGGGAACAGGTCGTGCGCGCGCGTCGGCCAGCGCGGCCTCGACGTCGCGCGTCACTTCACCTTCCAATGCGGTCCACTCGAACGGTGACATGCGCGACGGGACGAGATATTCGCGGAGCCGTGGGAGCGGGTCGCGCGCCGCGTCTGCGGCGATGTCGCTGTCGGTGCGATATCCCTTCTGGTTGTCGGGTCCCGAGTGACTGCACAATCGCGGGACCGTGAGTCGGACGAGGGCGGGCCCCAAGCCGGCGCGCGCGTGGGCGACCGCTTCGCCCAGCTTGCCCGCAGCATCATGCGGATCGGTGCCGTCGCCGTTGCGAACAAAGAGATTGGTAAACGACGCGAGATTGCGCGCAATGTCGGCACCAGGCGTCTGGAGGTCGCCGGTCACCGAGATGCCCAGTCCGTTATCTTCGATGTAGAAGACCATCGGCAAACTGAGCGTTGTCGCCATCGTGAGTGCGGCCCAAAAACCATTCGTCGCGACCGACGCATCACCGCCCAGCGCGACACTGATGCAGCCGGCGTATAGGCCGTTGTCCAACGTGTCGCGGTGGTAGGTAATGGCCTGCGCCCAACCCGCCGCGGGTGTGAACTGCGATCCCACGTCACCTGACATCGGGAGCACGACGGCGCCGTCGCGATTTGGCAGGTTGCACACTACGCCGATGTCGCGACCGTCACTGAAACCGCCAGCGCGACCGAGTGGGCTGCCCAGCGCGTCCCCGAGCGGCAGCCCAAGTGACAGCAAGAACGGACGGGACCGATAGTAGGCACCTGCTCCATCGCGAATTCCGGTGAGCAGCGATCCGAGGATGATCTGTGCCATGTCGTGCCCACGTGCCGAAAACTGGTAGAGAACGACGTGGTCTTTCGGAATCGTGGCGCGATTCTTGTTAGTCGTTTCTTCTACGTCATCAAGGGCACGCGAGACGAGCGTATGGTAGGCGATGCGGCGCCAGTCGAAACCCGCGCGCGGGGCAATTGATACAACGCGTTTCGGGATGGTCGGCGCGCTAGTGGGTGAGGACGACATGGCGGGAAATCTCGTCGACCGTCACGGGGGATGGAACTGCGACGGCACCCCTCGCCGTCAACGCATTATTTCCCCAGCGGCTCCAATAGCGTCGCGCTCTCCATAGGCGCCGCCCCTATTCCCGACTGACCGAACGACGCCGAGACGGCCGAAACGGTTAGTCGCGCCATCGTGGTCATGAGGGGAACGCCGACTCCCGTGCCCAGCAAGAGCAAATCCACGGCCAGCACCCGACCCGTCCACCGATTGACCAGCGTGCGATCTCGACTCAGCAGAAACGCAACCGCCGCCGCCCCGTTTACCACAAGGAAAATGCCCAACGACCAGGCAAACGCTCGGCTTCCGAGCGCATTCAACCACTCGACGATTGTCGAATCCATGTAGCCACTCCTGCTGACGGGTGGGACACGTGGTACCGGCGTCGAGCCAAGGGGTGGGAGACAGGGCTCGACAGGTGTTCAGGCGGGACGACACGCATACCATACCACTCCGTTCCCCACTTCGCGAGAGGGCGCCGCCAGGCATCGCGCGCTAATTTCCCCTTATGATCGAAAACTCTGGCGAACGCGCGAGCGATCCCGCCCTTCTGGTCGAGCTGCGTGATGGCGTTCTGATCCTCACGCTCCATCGTCCCGAGGTCTTGAACAGTTTTACTCGGAGCATGG
>JANLVM010000115.1:0-3857 GCA_031364015.1 Gemmatimonadaceae bacterium | reverse complement strand
CCGTTCCACATCGCCTTCTGCTCGCGGGTGAAGGTACAGGTGTCGGTGGAGATGACGGATACCTCGCCGCGTCGCAGCCCGACCCACAGTCGTGCGGAGTCTTTTGGTTTCTTGAGTTGTGGACAGCAGGCGAAGAGATGTCCGTCATCGCGAGCGAAGACGGAATCGTCCAACACCAGATATTGCACGCAGGTTTCCGCCAGCACGGGTACGCCGCGGGCCTGCGCCGCACGAATGATGTCCGTGCCCTCGGCGGTGGTCATGTGCACGATGTAGAGCTGGCCGCCGGTCACTTCGCTCCACTGCACAGCGCGCTGGATGGCTTCCGCCTCAATGAAGTTGGGGCGCGTCATCGCGTGAAGGCGCGCGCCATACTCCTTCATGAGCGCCGGCGTGTGGTGTCGCGCGATGAGTTCGTCCAGCACGCGCGCGGACTCGGCGTGCACGAGTAGCATGGTTCCGTGTTCGCGCATTTGCTCGAGGGTGCCGAAGAGTGCGCGGTCGTCGGACTGCCATCCCTCCGACTCGTAGATCATGAACTCCTTGAACGTCGTAAAGCCTCGTGCCACCATACCGGCGATCTGGTCGCGTTGCTCGGCCCACCGGGTGATGCAGATATGGAAGGTGTAGTCGATGAGCGACTTCCCCTTGGCTTTCTGCATCCAGACATCGGCGGCGTCGTTGAGCGAGCCGCCCGCCGGCGGGATCGCAAAGTCGATCACGGTGGTGACGCCACCGCGCGCGGCCGCGCGGGTGCCAGAGCGGTAATCGTCGGCCGACACCGTTCCGCAGAACGGCAATTCGAGGTGCACATGCACGTCGATGGCGCCGGGGAGTACGTGATGTCCAACGGCGTCGATGACACGCGCTCCAGTGCTATCCAGCTCCTCGGCGAGCGCCACGATGTGCTCGCCCACAATGCCAAGATCCCCGATGAACGAACCGGACGGCGTGACGACGTTGCCGCCCTTGATGACGCAGTCGAATGACATGATGTGTCGCTCCGATAAAATCTCAGGACGTCGCGGCAGCGCCTTCCGGCGCGGCGTAGCCTTCCACCAGTTCTACTCCACCCTGATAGGCATCGCCGTCAGGACGGCGAATTTGCGACTGGAGCACGACGCGATCGCGCCGGGCACCACGGAAGTCTTCGATGCAGTGCCAACCCTCGGCGGCGTGTTGGTCGAGGAACGCATCGAGGCCGGCCAGCAGTCGTTTGATGACGTTCGGGCCAACCGCCTGATCGAGCATCGCGGCCGTGCAGACCTGCACGGTGCCGCAGCCGAGCAGAAAATACGACAGCGCCTGCGAGAAATCCGACACGCCGCCAATGCCGGAGAACGACTTGTCGGGAAAGGCGTTTCCCATGCGGGCCATGTTGGCGAGCGACATGGGCAGTATGGCGGGTCCGCCCATGCCACCCGTGGAGACCTTGCCGTCGACGTTGATCTCGAATTCGAGTGTTTCCGGATCGATCAGCGGCAGGGCGGGGAACGTGTTCGACGACACGATCGCATCCGCACCGCCGCGGAAGCAGGCGCCCGCTTCGGCCACGATGTCCTGTGTCGCCGGCGTGAGCTTGGTCCATACCGGAATCGTTGCCACTGCCTTCACGGCTTCGGTCACGACGGAACAGAGTTCATCGTCCTTGCCGATGTTCGACCCCATGTCTTTCCGGTCCATGTGCGGGCAGGAGAAGTTGCACTCGATGCCGTCGGCGCCGACCTCCTGCACCGCGCGCACGAGCGTCTGCCAGGCGCGGAGTTCCTTGTCGCTGCCGGAGCCAGCCATGATGGACGCGATGATCACGCGCGTCGGGTACGCGGCCTTGATGCGCTCGATGCGCGGCACCCACCACTCGAGCGACTTGTCGGAGATGAGTTCCCAGTTCCACGAACTGTGCAACGCGGCACCCGGTCGCTTCTTCATCGACACCGCATTGTCGTCCACCGTGGTGCGCTGGAACTTGGTTTTTGCACCGACCACGTTGACGACGGGATGCAGTCCGATGGTCTTCACGACGACGCCGCCCCAACCGGCCTCGAAGGCGCGCAGAATATTGTTCTCCGACTCCGTTGGCGGCGCCGATGAGAGCAGAAACGGGTTTTCGAAGTGGATTCCAGTGAATTCGATGGTGCGGTTGGGCATCGTGTTGCTCCGTGGGAGTTGTCAACTCATCCAGTTCGTTCCGGCCTCGCGATTCCATTTCGTCGTCATCTTCTTGGACTGTGTCCAGAATTCGATCGATCCACGACCGGTGATGTCGCCCACGCCGAACTTCGACTCGTTCCAGCCGCCGAACGAGAATGGTTCGCGCGGCACCGGCACGCCAACGTTGACACCAACCATGCCGGCGCTCGCGTGCTCCATGACGTAGCGCGCCACGCTGCCGCTCTCGGTGAACACCGATGCCGCATTGCCGTACGGCGACGCGTTTTCGATTGCCAGCGCTTCGTGGACGTCCCTGGCGCGCACAATGGCGAGCACCGGACCGAACACCTCTTCCTGCGCGATCTTCATGTCCGGACGCACATGATCGATGATCGTCGGGCCCACGTAGTAGCCGCCTTCGTGTCCGGGCACCGTCGTCTGTCGCCCGTCCACGAGGATCGTGGCGCCCTGCGCTTCCGCGTCGTCGATGTAGCGCGTGATGCGCTCCTTTGACGCCATCGAAATAACGGGACCGAGGTCGCGACCCATCACCATCGACCGGGCGTGGTCAACCATTCGCTCGATGATGTGATCGGTTGCCGACACCGCCACCATGACGGACGCCGCCATGCAGCGTTGTCCCGCGCATCCGGACATCGACGCAATGATGTTGCTGGAGGCCATCTCCCGATCGGCATCGGGCATCACGATCAGGTGGTTCTTCGCTCCGCCAAGGGCCAGGCATCGCTTGAGCTGCGCTGTCGCTCGCCGATAAACGATTTTGGCGACCTTGGTGGAACCGACGAACGAAACCGCCGCAATGTCCGGGTGGTCGCACACCGCCTCAACCGTGTCCTTCCCTCCGTGCACCACTTGCAGCACGCCTGGTGGCAGGCCGGCGTCTCGCAGCAGTTCGGCGATTCGTCCCGCGGAAAGCGGCACGAGTTCCGACGGCTTGAGGATGAGACAATTGCCGAGTGCGATCGCGTTGGGGATGGTCCAATTGGGAACCATGTTCGGAAAATTGAACGGCGTGATGGACGCGACGACACCGACCGGGAATCGTTCCACCCGACATTCAACGCCCCGACTCACTTCCATCACTTCGCCAGACGCGATCTGCGGCAGCGAGCAGGCGAACTCGCAGAGTTCGGCCGACTTGAGGACTTCGGCCCGCGCTTCGCTGGCGATCTTGCCGTTATCTTCCGTCACCAGGGCTGACAGCTCGTCGATGTGCTGTTCGAGCAGCGCCTTGTACCGGTAGAACACCTGCACGCGTTCCTTGATCGGCGTCGCCGCCCATCCCGGGAAGGCGGCCCGCGCGGCTTTGACGGCGGTGTCGACCTCGTGCGCGGATGAGAGCGGCACCCGCGAAATGACGTGCCCGTGGCGCGGATCGTAGACGTCGAGCGTCGGGAGATCGGCGGACACGAAGCCGTCGCCGACGTAGTTGCGAATTTCGGCGTATTTCATACGCCAACATGCGCTGATGAATCCCTGCGTTGCAAGATGGCGGGGCCCGATCGTGCGGAAGCAGTTACGCCCGGATATCCTCGTGCTCACCTAGCCGCATTCGGGATTTCACGCGCATACGGCGGTATGGGTGCCCGAGGATGATCGGGCCTTTGCGACCCGGCTCGCGCGGTACTGCGCGCGGAATCCCGCTGCGCTGGAGCGGCTGACGTACGACCGGACCGCGAAGGCGG
>JANLVM010000114.1:0-4502 GCA_031364015.1 Gemmatimonadaceae bacterium | reverse complement strand
AGCGTTGTCAGTACGCCGGCGCGTCATGCGTCGGGTCGTATGGTGTTCGACAAAGACGCCACGTTGTGGACTGGCTTCGCGATACTGGGCAACGTGCATCGCGTGTACTACTCAGGCGACACGGGACTCTTCCCCGCGATGCGCGACATCGGCGCGCGGTACGGACCGTTCGACTGCACGCTCATCGAAGTCGGACAGTATCATCGCAGTTGGCCCGATTGGCACATTGGCCCAGAGCAAGCCGTGCAGGCGCATGCACTGGTGCGCGGGCGCGTGATGTTGCCGGTGCACTGGGGATTGTTTCGAATCGCGTATCACGGCTGGACTGAACCCGTGGAGCGCGTGATCGCTGCGGCCGCGCTCAGCGGCGCGAGGGTAGCTACGCCGCGGCCGGGTGAGAGTGTGGAACCGACGCGACCGCTTGCTACGACGCGCTGGTGGCCGACGCTTCCGTGGGAGACCGCACAGCAGCATCCGATCGTGTCGTCGCAGCTGCGGTGACTACGGGCGTCTCCGGTTCGCTTCGCGATGGCGGCACCGATACGACCAGAGTCAGTAGCGGAAGGACGCGAAGCAGCCCGGGCACGGCGAGAAATACTCTCCCTGGTCGTCACGCAGCGTATCAATGCGTGTCGGAGCTGGCGCTGCGGCAGGAGTTCGCGTGGAATCGCCGCGTTCCGCGTGGGAGCGTTCCGAACTCCCACAAGCCACTAACAGAACCGCCGCAGCGATGCCGCGCCATTTTCTCATCACCACCCTGCGTCAGGATTCACGGCAACGCCGCACTGAACGACGCGACGTCTTCGCGGTCGCTAAAAGAAATCCTGCAGCCAGGTCTTGACACGCCCCGCCAGCTTGTCCACTCCCGCACCACTCATTGACGTCTTGCGCGAGATCACGCCACTCAGTGCCACGCGATGTGCCCCGTACAGCGCGAGTCCCGCGACCGTCGCGAAGCGCGGATCGGCCACGGTCTCCACCAACCCGCCCATATTCTGACCCGGCACCCCCACGCGCACACCTAACCCGAACACATCGGCCGCGAGATCGGTCACGCCTTCCATCGCCGCACCGCCGCCGGTGAGGACGATGCCCGCATTGAGCCGACCGGAGAAACCCGCAACCTGAATCTCACGCTGCACCTTGTCGAAGATCTCATCCATGCGCTGGTGGATGATGTGCGTCATGAGTTCGCGCGACAGGTGTCGTTCGCCGTGTGTTGACGTCGCTGGCACAGCGATCAGCTGGTCCACTGTCATCAGCGGCTCATAGGCGCACCCGTACGCTTCTTTCAGCTGCTCCGCGTCATTCTGCGTCACGCCCAGCCCCTGCACGATATCACTGGTGACCGCATTGCCGCCGTAAGCAATCGTGCCGAGGTGACGGATTTTCCCCTCGTGAAAGACGGCAAGATCGGTGCTGCCGGCGCCCAGTTCGATCAGCGCGACTCCCAGCTCTTTCTCTTCCTCGCTGAGCACGGCGAGCGCACTCGCCAACGGCTCGAGCACCAACTCTTTCACCTTGAGGCCCGCGCGATCGATACTCTTGCGAAGGTTCATCGCGGGCGAGCTGCCAATCGTGATCAGGTACATCTCCGTTTCCAGTCGGGTGCCGATCATGCCCACCGGATCGCGAATGCCGTCGGCCTTGTCGACTCGATACTCCTGCGGAATCGCGTGCAGCAGCTCGCGGTCCTGCGGAACGGCCATGGCGCGCGCGACTTCGTTCACGCGCTCAACATCGGCGCGGTCAATTTCCTCGCCGCTGATCGCCACGACTCCCGACGAACTGATCGCTCGCACATGCTCACCCGCGATGCCGACGTACAGCGCCTCGGCCGCCACGCCGGCATGTTTGCTCGCTTCGTCGACCGCCTTGCGAATCGAGCGCGTGGCCTCTTCAATGTCGGACACCACGCCGCGCCGCAATCCCATGGTGCGCGTCCGTCCGATGCCCAGAATCTTGAGCACGGGTGCGCGCGGCAACTCACCCTGCACCACCGCAATGACGGCGGTGGTGTGGGCAGTGCCTATGTCGAGTGCGGCAACGATCGGGTCGGTTGTCATGGCTGTCTGGCGATCACCTGGTCCCGGAAGCGGAGATCCAACTCGACCACGCGCAGATTGTTCCGCGCAAGATCCGCCTCCACGGGTAATATGTCCCTGAAGCGCGCTACGGTCACGTCGGACGCCGTTCGAACGATGATGGCGTTGGCCATGGCCGGTCCGGCCGCTCCGACCGCACCGCCGGTGAGGGTGAAGCGAAGCTCGTCACGCGAGCTGCGGCGCGCCTGGGTCACCCGCGCGTACAACTCCGGCGCGTTCTTCCGCAACCCTTCAAGGACCGACAGCAAGGCGCTGTCGGCGCTCATTGCCACCGGCATATCGAGCGGAGTGACCGAGGGGTCGATTGGCAAGATGGCGCCAGTGGCATCTGCCGGGCGGAGGCCCCCGCGAGCAGGCACGAACGCCACCGGTTCGCGTTCCGTAACCAGCACGCGCAATGTGCCAGGCAAATCACGCTCCACGTCGACCCGCCATACCATGGGATGCGCAGCAACTCGCGATACCAGCGAATCGAGCGGCTGCCACACTGATTGCGTGGTATCGACCTTGAGCCGCTGTACCAGCTCGGCAGTCCTGGCGAAGCGTATGCCTTCAAATTCGACAGTGCGCACATGAAAGTAGTCCAATCGCGCCAGGGCGAGCGGTCCCCACCACGGACTCGCGACCAGCGCCGCGGCGCCCACCACCGCGCCAAACGCCATCGCGATCCGCTGCCACCGTGGACGATCTCGCCACGGTCGGCGTGCGTCGTTCACTACCGCCGGTGTGCCGGTGCCGCGCGTCGGAGAGGTATTTGACGCAAAAGGCATGGTGTGCTGCATGCCAACCCTCATGTCCGCAGCGCCTCCAACAGCTCGGGGCCCGTTCGCGTGATATCACCCGCTCCCATCGTGATCACCACATCGCCTGCACGTACCGCTCGCGCCAGTGCTCGGGCAGCGTCATCGCGTGATCCCGACCACTGTAGCACGTTGGACGTCACCCGGTCACCAATGAGCGCCGACGTGACGCCTGATGCTGGGGCTTCGCGCGCTCCATAGATGTCACACAGGAACAACACATCAGCGGCCGACAGCGCGGTGGCGAACTCCACCTGCAGATCGCGCGTGCGTGAATACAGGTGCGGCTGAAAGGCCAGCACGAGACGCCGACCTGGAAACGCATGACGCGCGGCGGCCAGCGTGGCGGCGACTTCAGTGGGGTGGTGCGCATAATCATCCACGACGTCGACGTCGCGCGCGGAACCTAAACGTTGGAAGCGGCGCTCCACGCCACGAAACGCTGCCAGCCCCTTGGCCATCTCGGGGACCGTGCACCCCAAGACCAGACCCGTGCCGATCGCGGCGAGTGCGTTCCGCACATTGTGAACTCCTGGTACGCGTAGCTCGACCTCGCCCAGTTCCTCACCATCGAAGGCCACAACGAATCGCGCTCCCGACGGGGACAACGTCAGCGCCTGTGCCACCAAGCGCGCATCCGTGGCATGCGTCGCGGGCAGGTGTCCCGACGCGGTGGCCGAGTACGCGATGATCTCGCGGCTACTGGCTAAGCGGAGTGCCATGGCGCCGGGGTCATCAGCGCATCGCACCACCGCCTGCGCCGGTGTGGCAAACATTTCAAAGGCGCGTTCGATGTCGGCCAGGTCGCGATAGATGTCCAAGTGATCGGCTTCGACATTCAGGACAACCGCTACCGTCGGTTCAAGCGCGAGAAACGACCGATCATATTCATCGGCCTCCACGACATAGACAGGCGCATCGTCGGTCAGGCCACCGAGCCGCAGGTTGCCTCCCCAGCTACCAACGCGACCGCCGACCACGCCAGTAGGATCTCGCCCGGCCGCCGCCAACGCCTCGGTGGTCATGACCGTCGTCGTCGTCTTACCGTGCGTGCCCGCGATACCCACCAGCGTCCCACCGCCTACTGCTTCAGCGAGCGCTTCGGCTCGGCGGACCATGGGCAACCCCAGTTCACGCGCCGCGACCATCTCCGGATGCATCGCGGGAATCGCCGAGGAGTACACGACGGCGCGGGCGTTCGCGACCAATGCCTGATCGTGCCCGGAGATCGTGATACCCAGTGCCGCCAAGTCCGGAGCACCGGTGGGGTTGGCATCCGTACCTACGACCGTCACGCCGCGTCGCTGCAACAGCTCGGCCAACGCGCTCATCCCCGCGCCGGCAATCCCGATGAAGTGGACGGGCCGCGGGTCTGCAGTGTCGAGGAGCGAAGAAATCATGGCCCAATATCGTCAGTGCGCGTCGCGAATGCATGTGGTGCCCCACGCGACCCCTGTGTGGAGTAAACAGAACGTGATTCGCAAGTGAGAAGTCACTTGAACGTAAGCAGTACTTTCAACGCTGACAGTTGGAGATTGCTACGTGAGAAACGACATCACCTGGCGGCGCCGCACTATTTTGAGCCGATGTTCTCAAT
>JANLVM010000793.1:0-12857 GCA_031364015.1 Gemmatimonadaceae bacterium | reverse complement strand
GTTTGAAGAACGCCGCGGGCAAGTGGTGACGATGACGCTCAACCCGGGTCAATGGGCGCAACTCGCGAAGCGGGTGCCGTAGTGGGCTCGTCCCATTCTGCAGAGCGAGGATGTCGCCAACCTCCAGCGAATCGTGAGTGGAGGACGCAGCTGCCGACGTGTGGCGTACATATGCCGCAGGTGCGCTACCACCCAAACACCGTCCCGTGCGGTACCGCTGAACCGGTTGCGCCATGTGGCCACATGGCGCGATCAAATGTGACGCCGGGACGACTGGAGCCCGCATCACGAAAATCACGATCAAGCGTGAGCTGACCCGTGGCACGATCCACCTGCAACATCCATATCCGACGCTCGGCGGTCGGACCCGGTTCGTTCACGACAACAATGCGAGACCCGTCGGTCGCAAGCCAATGCGGGCGCTGCTTGTCGTCGAACGACACCGAGGACACCGCGCGAACATTTTTCAGGTCACGAATGTCGAGCGAATAAACGCGATGATCCGCGGCATTTGCCTGTACCCAGAAGTTGCCGATCACCACGGGCATCGCACAGCCTCTCGGCGTCTCACGATGCACCAGCGTCAATGCGGGATCGGTGCCCTCAAGTCCGGTGACATGATACAAACCGCAATCGACGGTGTTCACCAGCACTGTACGGCCGTCTTGTAGTACGCGCGGCTCGTTGGGCGCCTCGTTCGCCGCCAACTTTATCGTTTTGACCAGTGAGAGATCGGAAAGCCGGTACACCTGCACCTGATTGCCATTGTGATCGTGCGCGATGGACGGCCGCAAGGGATGCCACGTCGGGATGGGCATGTAGGTCAGCGCAACCACGACGCGGTCGAGCGAGGGAATGACCGCGAGACTGTACGGCCGCAACGTCGTCGTATCGGCCGACGGGTCGGCGGCACTCTGCGACCGCACCACGCGTCCCCGTTCGTCGAGTTCCGCGATGCCGCCAGGACTCATGTTGGACGGACCGTGTGCCTGAAAGGTTGCCAGTATGTGACCGTTGGGCAGCCTCGCGAAGCTGTGCAAAAAGCTCAGCCCCGCTGCACCGTCGAACCGCTCGACGATCTTCGGCTTGAGCGGCTCGCGCAGATCGAACAGCAGGTTGCGGTTGGACGAGAACCCGTTCGCGAAAAGCATTCTGCTCGCGCCGAGTTCATGCTCGGTGTGATGTGGCCACAATCCTGTTTCACCAACGGGTGTTGTTGCGACGATGGTGCCGTACCGATCGCCGTCGCGCGAAAGATCGACCACCGCGAGGAAGTCGCTGTCCTCGCGACCCTCGTCGCCTACCCAGGTGAACAGATAGCGGGCCGGCGGTTGCACCTCGCGATCGCCGGAGCTCGGGGCATGGCTCGCGCAAGAGAGCGAGGCAAGGAGCAGCGGGGCAAGGAGAGACACGCGGATTGACGTTTGCATTGCGTTCTGAATGTTGCTCACGGCGGTATCGTGGACGTCACGCGCAGGATACGGGCCATGAACGTCGATAGGCGTTGTGGAATATGCGGTGAGGTTCCGCGCGGCGCCACGCGCGTCTAGGCGGTCTGGTTCGGGTTCACTCGAAGTGCTCCATGCGATGTTCGCCGCGTGAGCAGCGGTACTACTTGAGCTTGTTGCTGTCACGGACTTCCGAATGTGCGTACTTTCCTGCCATGACTGACCTGCCCGGGCTGAGCGCCGCACTCACCGACCGCTATGAAATCCTGCGTGAACTCGGTCGCGGTGGCATGGCGACCGTCTATCTCGCCCGCGACGTGCGCCACGCGCGACAGGTGGCCATCAAGGTGTTGCATCCGGAACTCGCAGCGGTGCTGGGCGCCGAACGATTCCTCGCCGAGATCAAGACGACGGCGAACCTGCAGCACCCGCACATCCTGCCGTTATTCGACAGCGGTACGGCCGATAGTCAGCTGTTCTATGTGATGCCGTTTGTGGAGGGCGAGACATTGCGCGCGCGACTGGATCGCGAAACACAACTGCCCATCGCCGACGCGGTGCAACTCGCGCGTGAAATCGCCGACGCGTTGCAGCATGCGCACGAGCGCGGGGTGATTCACCGCGACATCAAGCCCGAGAACATCCTGCTGCAGGGTGGGCATGCGCTCGTCGCCGACTTCGGCATCGCGCTCGCGGTGCAGCAGGCGGGTGGGCAGCGTATGACGCAGACAGGGCTGAGTCTCGGTACGCCGCAGTACATGGCGCCTGAGCAGGCGATGGGGGAGAAGGCCGTCGACGCGCGCGCGGACATCTACGCGCTTGGGGCCGTGACGTACGAGATGCTCGCGGGGGAGCCACCGTTCACGGGGCCGACACCGCAGGCCATCGTGGCCAAAGTGATGACATCGCCGCCGGCACCGCTGTCGGCGGCGCGCGACACGGTGCCGCCACATGTCAACCACGCCGTGCTGACCGCGCTCGCTAAACTTCCGGCTGATCGATTCACGTCGGCGAGCGAGTTCGCGCGCGCACTCCGCGCGACGCACGCGAGCGATGGCGCAACGACAGCATCACTCAGCGCGACACCACCCGGTGCGGCGACAACGACCGGCAGCATGGCGCGACGCCGAGCGATACTCCTGGCGTCGATAACGCTGGCGGCGGTCGCCGCTGGAACGGGTTGGGCCGTTGGCCAACGCGGGACGCGAGCCGCCATGCGTGCGTCGGATGCGGTGACGCGTTTTGCCCTGGAAGCACGGCCCGGTGAACGAGCACCCACCATTCTCGGGCAGTTGCACGCCATCTCACCCGACGGCTTGGTGGTGGTGTACGTCGCGAGCCTCGCGGGCAAGACCCAGCAGCTCTGGCGACGTCCGATGAACGAACTCGATGCCACGGCCATCACCGGCACGATGGGCGCGAGCGACCCCGCGTTCTCACCTGATGGGCGATGGATTGCGTTCGTGGTCGGTGCGGACATCATGAAGGTGCCGATCGATGGGGGCACCCCCACACGTCTCGCCAACATTGCACGCGGTACGGCCCGTGGACTGACGTGGACGCAATCGGGCCAGATCGTATTTGCTGACAACAGCTCGTCAACCCTGTTCGTGGTGTCGGCCGAAGGCGGTGCCGCCCGCCCGGTGTTTGCGGCGTCTCAAGGTCACGGCTTCCGCTGGCCCGTCGCCGTTCCGGAGTCGGACGACGTGCTCTTCACGGAGTTCGCGCCGCGCGGCGACACGGTGGTGCTCAATGTCGGCACAATCAGCACCGGCGAGATCGTACGACTCGCCGATGACATGTTCTCCGCCGTCGGCATCGCTGGCGGGGACCTGGTGTACATCACGCGCACGGGCGAATTGCGGGCGATCGGATACAACACGAACACTCGCGCGCTGCGCGGTCGATCGGTGCGCATCGCCACGGGTCTCCTGATGAGCCCCGGCACGGGATTCGGCTTTGCCGCGCTTTCGTCATCGGGCGATGTGATTTTTCGCGAGGGTCGACCCGTTTCTGAATTGGTCGTCGCCATGACGAACGGTCAGATACGTCCGCTCGTGACCGATACACTGGCATTTGAGAATCCGCGTGTGTCACCGGACGGTCGACACATCGCCGTCTCGGTCGATCACGACAATCGCAAGGCCATCTGGCTGGTGGATCGCGGTCCGCGCATTCTGTCGCGGCTCAGCGAAGCGGAGATCGGCACGCTCCGTGATCGCGCGGAGTGGACGCCAGACGGTCGCACGGTGCTCTATCGTCGTAACGCGCCTACCGGCAACACGTACGCCATGCGCGCGGCCGACCAGAGCGGCGGCGAAACCTTGATTTCCATTCCCGGAGTCGCGGTAAACGAGATGGTGATGGCGCCCGATGGTGTCACGCTGCTGGGTCGTTGTTCGGCCGGGAATGCGCGCAGTCAGGAAATCATGTCGTGGACCACGAGCGATACCACGTTGCATCCGTTCACCGCTGGCGTCGGCCTCGAGACGGGTGCGCGCTTTTCTCCCGACGGCAAGTGGGTGGCGTATGCGTCAGAGTCGGCAGGTCGGCGGCAGGTTTACGTCGCACCGTTTCCGCGCGCAGGCGGACGCGTGCAGGTTTCCGGGGACGGCGTTGGCGCCCCCGTGTGGGGTCGGGACGGACGCACGCTGTACTATCCCCACGGACGACAACTCATCGCGTCGACGCTGCGCTTCGCACCGACGGTGGCGGTGTTGTCAACACGCGTCGTGCTGGAAGGCGACTACGCGCTCGACGATCCGCTTCACGCCACGTTTGATGTTGACGCGAACGGCGATGTCATTCTGGTGCGACCCGTGCGCGACGCACGCACGGTCGTGATTCGCAATGTGCAGGGCGCGATTCGCGACGCGCGACGCGCGCAGGGTGTATCGAACTAACCAGATCCCAAGTCGACGTTGACGATGCGAGCGGTGCGGTGTTCAGGCGGCCTTCGATGATGTACGCAGCGGGCGAACAAACAGCGTCAGCAGAAAACCGACGGCCAACAACGCCGCGAGCAACTGCAACGGCACATCGTAGATGTGCACCTGCTCGCCGCCGACGGGCAGCGCGCGCTTGGCTTGATTGGAAAGCTCGGTAATGATGATCGGTCCGGCGATGGCCGCTGCGCTCCACGCGGTGAGCAATGCACCGTGAATAGCGCCCACGTTGCGTGGACCGAAAATGTCGGCCAGGAACGCGGGAATGGTCGCGAAGCCACCGCCGTACATGGTGAAAATGGCGAAGAGGCTGATCTCGAACAGCACCCATTGACCCTGCGCCGCGAAGCGCGGAATCGCCAGGAATAACAGGAACTGCAACGCAAAAAAGATCGAGTACGTGTTGCGTCGGCCCAGATAGTCCGACGCAGACGCCCACACGAATCGGCCCGACGCGTTGAAGAGGCTGATCAGCGACACCACGGCGGCAGCCTGGAGCGGTGTGCGTCCAAACAGGTCCTGCATCATCGGTGATGCCTGCGCGAGGATGCCGATGCCGGCCGTCACATTGATGAACAGAATGCCCCACAAGAGCAGGAACTGCGGGGTTCGTACGGCGGCGTTGCGGGTCACGCTGTCTGTCGCGATCATCGCGGCCCGTTGCGCCGTTGTGCGCAAGTTGCCTGTCCAACCCTCGGGTGCCCATCCGTACGGCGGCGTCTTCAAGAGTGTTGAACCGACCCACATGATCGCGAGATAAGTCGCGCCGAGCACCATCACCGTGGTGGCGATCCCCACGCGCGCGATGAGGAACACATTGAGATATCCGGCAATGAACGCGCCGCCACCAAAGCCCATGATCGCCATACCGGTGGCCATGCCGCGGCGATCGGGAAACCAGCGTACGAGTGTGCTGACCGGGGCGATGTACCCGAGGCCGCAGCCGATGCCGCCAATAACACCCATCCCTAAGAACACGAGAAGCGGTTGCCGGAACGCCAGTCCGACGCCCCCCAGCAGCAATCCGCTGCCGAAGAAGAGAGCGGCGGCGCGGGCGGCAACCCGCGGACCGCGACGTTCCACCCATGGTCCGCCAATGGCAGCGCTCAAGCCCAGCAATGCCAGCGCGGTCGTGAAGGTGGTGTACGGCGGGTTCGACCACCACGGCTGACCAACGAACAGCTGTTGAATGGGACGGTTGAACGTGCTCCAAGCGTACACCGAGCCAATGCACAGATGCACGAGCACGGCACCAACGGGGACGCGCCATCGACTCTCGGTCACGGCAGCCTCATCGCGGCAACCCCTGCTCCAGATCCGCCGCGATGTACGCCATCACCGCCATCGCTGCCACGCACCGCTGTACCTCCGCCCTATCAAGCTTGTCCGGCGTATCCGCATCGGTGTGATGGAACCAGAAGTACCGCGTGCCATCCACGTTAAGCCCCATCCCCGGCACGCCCGTGGCCATGATCGGGCCAATGTCGGCGCCGCCACCTGACGCGGCAATCTTTCCCGCATTCATCGGTGCGAGCAATCCACCGATCGCCTCGACCAGTGCTCGTGCCGCCGACGAACCGGTGAAGCCGAAGCCAACCGGCGCAAACACGCCGCCATCCGACTCAATCGCCAGCTGATGCGTTTCTGATTTGTGCGCGTCGCGATACGCGGTGCCACCGCGACCACCGTTCTCTTCGTTGGTCCAGCCCACCACGCGAATCGTGCGACGCGGGGTGAGTCCGAGCCTCTTGAGCAACCGTATCGCTTCCCATGCCACCACCACGCCGCCGGCATCGTCCATCGCACCCTGGCCCACATCCCACGAGTCGATGTGGCCGCCCATGACGACAATCTCCCCGGGCTTCTCCCGACCGCGCAATTCACCCATCACGTTGTGGCTCAGCGCATCAGGCAGCATACGCGCGCTCATCGTCAACGTCACTTGCACCTTGTCGCCGCGATTGGTCATGCGACGCATCATCATCGCATCTTCCGACGTCACGCTCGCATGCGGAATCTTCTGAACGGTGGAGTCGTAACTCATGCTGCCCGTGTGCGGCGTGCGCATGCCGTACGGCCCCGCACTTCGCGCCAGTGATGCCACCGCGCCAGCCTTGGCCGCGGCAATCGCACCAAGCCGTCGGAACGCGCCGTTGTAGCCATAGTCGCGCCACTCGGCGTCATACAGCACGATCTTGCCCTTCGCTTCGCTTGCCCGCTGCGTCAACTCCTCGAAACTCGACACCACCATCACCTCAGCGGTGATGCCGCCCGGCGGCGTGGCAATACTTCCGCCAAGGCCCAGCATCGGCAGCAACTGTCGACGTGGCGTCACCAACTCCAGCGACTCGGCACCGCGTACCCAGTGCGGCACCATCACCGGTTCGCGGCGCACGTTGTCGAGACCATCCTTGATCATGGTGGCGGCGGTCCAGTTGATCGCCTGCTCGAGCGCGGCCGACCCCGACAACCGATGACCGAAGCGGTCGGTCAACTCGGCGATGCGGTTCCATGCACCGGCGGAATCAGCCTGCGCTGCGGCGATGATGCGGTTGGCGATCGCCGTGTACTTGGCCGGAATGGCGTCGGGCGTCTGCGCCGAGAGCGGTGCGGTGATCACGACCAAGGCGAGCGCGACGAGAACAGCGGAGCGAGTCATCGACACATCCAAATGTTGAGGGAAGCACTGCGAAAACGGGGAATCTCTCTTTGAGGTGCTGGGCTTTCTGCACGCCCATCATCTCTGCGGCAGCTCTCAGCTGGTGAAAATGGCCCCGCTCGCCATAACTTTACCGCCCCACTGCCAGTACGCTACACTTTCGAGGAACCACATATGCATCGCCTTCTCTTCGCTGCCGCCTTGGTTGCTTCGGCGTCAGTAGCCCGCGCACAGCCAGTCGCCGTGACGCTCTCCGAATGGAAAGTCGGACTTGCGCGCGATTCGGTGAAAGCGGGCCCGGTCACCTTCCGGGTAAAGAACTCGGGCACGATGGCCCACGGTTTCTATGTCATTGGCGATAAGGTCGACAAAGGAACGGCGGATATTCCAGCCGGGCAGGAAGCGTCCCTCACGGTGACGTTGAAGCCGGGCACGTACGAAGTCTTCTGCCCCATGTCTGACAACTCGCACAAGTTGGGCGGCATGACGCGAATGCTGACCGTTACGCCAGGCGACGCACCGGCGGTCGCGCCCAAGAAGCCGGCCGTGGCACCGGTCGTGCCAAAAAAGAAACCGGGCGCCTGATACTGTCGCCTTCGCGTGGAGCGACGGTATTGCCTTTGCGCACCGTATTGAGTAAAATTACTCAATACGGTGAGTGAAACCACGGACCCCACCTTCCAGCGTGAATACGCCGCCGTGCTGGCCACCCGATTGGCCGAGCCTCGGCGCTTTATCCAGGTGGTGGCCGGGCCGCGCCAGGTTGGCAAAACCACGCTGGTGCAGCAGGTCCTGACGCAGCTCGACCGCGCCAATGTTTTTGTTTCTGCCGACGAACCAGCGTTACGCGATGGGGCTTGGCTAGCCGCGCAGTGGGAGCGCGCGCGCCTGCTGGCAAAGGACGCTGGCAAGCACGGTGCCGTGCTCGCGTTGGATGAAGTGCAGAAAATCCCCGACTGGTCGGAGACGGTCAAACGACTTTGGGACGAGGACACACGACAGCGCCTGCCGCTGCGCGTCGTCTTGCTCGGCTCGGCGCCGCTCTTGGTGCAGCGTGGCCTGTCTGAAAGTCTGGCCGGGCGTTTCGAGATTCTGCACTTGCCGCACTGGTCCTTCAGCGAGATGCGGGCCGCGTTTGGATTTACCGTGGAGCAGTTCGTGTACTTCGGTGGTTATCCCGGGGCCGCATCGCTGGTGGGCGATCACGCGCGTTGGCGGAGATACCTGCTCGACTCACTTATCGAGACGACCCTCGCACGCGACGTGCTGTTGCTCACCCGCGTTGACAAGCCCGCGCTCTTACGACGGCTATTCGAGCTGGGGTGTCGCTACTCAGGTCAGGTGCTTTCGTATACAAAGATGCTCGGACAGCTTCACGACGCCGGAAACACCACAACATTGGCGCACTACCTGGAGCTGCTGTCCGGAGCCGGTATGCTTACGGGCCTATCGAAGTATTCCGGCAAGGCTGTACGAAGCCGAGCCTCGAGCCCTAAGCTGCAGGTGTTCAACACCGCACTGCTCACCGCGCAGTCCGGTCTCACGCCCATCGAGGCCCGCGCCGACGGCGAGTTCTGGGGTCGGCTCACCGAATCCGCCGTAGGCGCACATCTGGCAAACGCCGCGGCCTGTGGACAGTGCGAATTGCTGTATTGGCGCGAAGGCAATCTCGAGGTGGACTTCGTGCTGCGCGCAGGTCGCGTGGTTGTAGGCCTTGAGGTGAAGAGCGGCCGCGCCCCGCTCGCGCGCTCCGGTCTTGGCACATTCAGCGAGGCATTCAAACCGAAACGCACCTTGCTGGTAGGTGGTGACGGCATTCCGGTGGAAGAGTTCCTGTCGCGCCCTGTTACCGACTGGCTGAAGCAGTAACGTCGAAGACGGTCAACACTCACCTACCGACTCCGCGCGAGTACACCCAAGTGACGTCCGTCAACACCACCCTCCCGTTGCCTCAAGCGCGCCGCGCGTCGCTGCTTCTTGCAGCGGCGGCGGCGATTGGCGGTTCGGTAGGACCCATCATCGTCGGTACCGGTGGGCTGGTGGGACTCGCCTTGCTCCCGCCGGAACAAGCAGGACTCGCCACGGTGCCGGTTTCCGCGTATGTGTTGGGCTCGGCCATCGCATCGGCTCCTGCGGCGCTGTCGATGCGCAGACTCGGACGTCGCGTTGGCTTCATGACGGGCGCCGGCATTGGCGCAATTGGCGCACTATTAGCCGCTGCAGCAATCAACGCTCGCACGTTCTGGTTGTTTGTGTGCACCATGATCGTGCTGGGTGTGGCCAGCGCGTTCGCTCAGCAATACCGCTTCGCCGCCGCAGATGCCTCAGAGCCGAGCTTCAAGGCCCGCGCAATTGGTTGGGTGATGCTTGGGGGCGTTTTCACTGGTGTGCTCGGTCCGCAGGTGGCCATCCACGCTCGCGGGCTCACGCCAAACGCTCCATTCTCCGGTCCGTTCTTTGTGATGGTTGGATTGTTCGTGATCACGGCCATCCTGCTCTCGCAATTGGTGGTGCCGGCGCCCGTGCCACGCGAGGCCCGTGTCGGTCGCGGACGCCCGGTATGGGCCGTTCTCTCGCAGCCACGATTCCTCGTCGCCGTCCTGATCTCGGTCGCCTCGTTTACGCCGATGACTTTCGTCATGACCGCGACACCGTTGGCGATGATCGCGCACCACCATACACAGTCCAACGCGCAGTTTGCCATTCAGTGGCATGTCATCGCCATGTATGCACCCAGTTTTCTTACTGGTCGGCTTATCAATCGTTTTGGAACATCGGCGATCGCGGCGACCGGCATGCTACTCATTGCGACCGCGGCAACGCTCGCGTTGTCCGGCTCCGGACTGCCGCAGTTCTGGGGTGCGCTCATCCTGCTGGGTATTGGTTGGAACTTTGGTTTCATTGCCGCGACCGCCATGGTCGCCAATTTGTATCGACCGGACGAAGCGTTTCGCGTGCAGGCGTTGAACGAGGTCATCCTGTTCAGCTTTGTGGCCGTCGCGTCGTTTTCCTCAGGCGGCGTTCTGGCCAGTAGCGGCTGGCACGCGGTCAATCTGCTGGTCTATCCCATCATTGCGATTGGCATCACGCTTGTTGCGGCGCACGCGCATCTGGAGCGCCGCTCGTCGGTGGCTTGATCGATGCTAGCCTTTGGCGATGACTTCCCAACATTGACGACTTAGTAGGCAGCGGCGCGCACGTCTGTGTGTACGAAATCAGCGCCCGTAAACAGCAGCTCATCATTGGTGCAGATGGCCAGGGCGTAGGCGAAGCAGTCCCCGTAGTTGAGCGCCGCTCGATGACGTGTTCGACCGTACCGAACTGCGGCTTCGCGCGATACTCGTCCCTGCTCCGCATCGACGTCAACCGCCTCCACCCGTAACTGCCGAGTGAGCGTGTCCAGATCTCGGTCAGCGGCCTCGCCGTAGCGACCAACCAGTACGATGCAGCATTCCAGTAGTGTGGCCTGCGACACTCTACGGTGCGGCGCAGCATGCAACGCGCGCAGCAGACGTTCGGCCACTGGCTCCCCGGTCGCGATTGCGATAATCGCGGAGGAATCGATGATCATTGGCGCTTAGCCAGCCCGACGCGACGTGCCCTTACCACGCCGCCGCGGAGGGGTACTTGCCGCACGAGGCGCCGAGCTGACCGGGGCGCCGAGCGCATCGTAGCCGACGATCTCGTCCGCAGTGCGCGCATCAAGAACTGGTCGCTCGCGAATACGCTGCTGCACGCGCCGCACAGGGACCGCGTATTGCTCGAACTCCGCGGCGCCACGGAGCCGGTCCAAACGCTCGCGAACCGCCGTTTCCACCGCATCCGTAATGCTCTCGCCCGTTTGATCGGCGAGTTGCCGTGCCAAGCGCTCCGTTTCGGCGCTCTTGATGTTAATTGCCATGCGTCCTCCTTTCTGCCTATAAGATACTGAAAGGAAGATCCCTTGAACAGTGATGCCACGGCGTAGCATCGCGGAATGACTTGCACGGGTGGTACCCAGAGACCTGCTCCCATGCTTCCTGCCAGCGACCTGATGACCGCCGATCGGCTTCTCTCGTACGAGGCGCACGGCATGCGCACGGAGTTGGCGCGCGGTCAACTGCTTGTGCGTGAACCGGCCGGGTATCGACATGGCAGCATCGCTGCACGCGTGCTTTCACGCATCGACGCATTCCTGGAAGCCGATCAGGCCTCACGCCAGTCGCTGCATCCCTTGGGCGAGGTGCTCGCGGCCGAGACCGGGTTCACATTGCAGATCGACCCCGACCGACGCGTGGTCCGCGTCTACCGCGCCGATGGGAGTGAGTCGATTCTCGACGACCGTCAGGCGATCGACGGTGAGGCGCCGCTTCCGGGTTTCACGCTTCCCTTGGCCGTCTTGTTCCACGAATAGGCGGAGGGCTGGTTGAATAACACTGCAGAACCGATCGCAGGAAGATCAGATTTCCCCGGATGAGCAAACCAGCATTCCGACGATACACGATCGTGAACCGTGGCGTGTTTCATGCACTCGCTGTTGTGGCATTGTGCATTCCATCGCTCGGCTTCGCGCAAGTGGCCACTCGTGTCCTTGGCAAACCGGACATCGAGTACCGCGAGCCGTTCACCACGATTTCCGGTCTGCGCGAGTTGCGCGATGGGCGAGTAATCGTTGCCGATGCTCGCGACAAGACGCTGCAGCTCGTCGACCTGTCTCGCGGTATCGCGAGGCCCGTCGGGCGGGTTGGCGCCGGACCTGGAGAGTGGGCCAACCCGTCGCGACTGTATGCGTTGCCTGGCGACAGCACGCTCATGACAGATTTCTCGAACAACCGTTACTTCCTCATTGATCCCGACGGCAAGCCCGGGCTGACGGTTCGGGTGCCGGAGAACGGACCGGAATCCAACGCCGATTTAATCGGCATCGACGCGATGGGTCACATGCTGCTTGTTGCGGATCGCCGCGCGAGCGGACCGATGGATGGCGCGGTCGGCGTCGCTGACGTGTTGCGTTTCAATCGGCGCAGTCGCCGAGTGGACACTATTGGAACGCTCATGCAGCCCAAGGGGGAACGAACAAGCGCGTCAATGATGGGCGCGGGTATGTTGCGCATGTCCACCAACCTGCCGCTTGCCGCGCGGGATCTCACGGCGGTCGCGAGTAACGGACGCATCGCGATAGTGCGCGCGGCTCCCTATCGTGTGGAGTGGATCGGGAACGACGGCACGCACGTCCAGGGACCTGTTGCAGAGGCGCCCAACATCCGGATCACCGACGCCGAGAAGGAAGCGTTCACGCGGTCGCAGATTCGACCCGGAGCAATTCTTGTTCGCGGGCCAGCTGGCAGTGCGCCGCCACCCGCAGGTATTAAGGCTGGCGCTGGCGGTTCCGCCAGGATATCCAGCGCTGAGATCAGAGCGATGACGAACCCGGACATGATATGGCCCGCCGTGAAGCCACCCTTCCTGAGTGGTGCCGTACAGATCGCACCCGATGGCCGCGTTTGGGTACTTCGCACGCGCGCGCACGATGACTCCATCCCGACATTCGACGTGTTCGATGCGGTTGGACGGGTCGTCGAGCGCGTGGCGCTACCGAAGCGTACGCGACTCATGGGCTTTGGAGCGGGCGTCGTGTATCTGGCGCGAACGGACGACGACGACCTCGTGTGGTTGCAGCGCGTGCGCAGATGAATTTCGACTCCAGCGCGATGAATTTCGACTCCAGCGCAATGGGGCCGGGTGGAGTCGCGTTCAGGGGCGCGGCGTCGGCGAACTGTGGATGGGGCGGAGCGGCCCGACTATTGACGAGTCTATCGTCATTTG
>JANLVM010000095.1:0-3659 GCA_031364015.1 Gemmatimonadaceae bacterium | reverse complement strand
ACTCGCTGGCTGCTCCGACGACGATCGATTGGTTCGCGTATGCGTATTCCAACTCGGGGCAGCAGTACAACGGCACTGGGAGTTTCCTTGCAGCGACCTCGAACCCCGGTTTCGAGAGTCAAAGTAGTTATCCGTTGGTCTTGATAACGTCGGTCGAGGGGCCAAACGAACCCGGCGACAACGGGCGGCCACCGGTGACGACCACACCGGAGCCGTCTACCTATGCGCTCATGGCCACCGGACTTGCCGCGCTGGGCTATGCCTCCCGTCGTCGGGCGCGGTCGCGCGTCGCGCGCTAACGAACGTCAGGCACTTCCAAAACGCCCGCGCAGCAGCGAGCGCAGATCGATCGCGGGCTCGTCGCGCGGCGCGGGAAGCGCCGGTGCGGGAAGCGCCGGTGCGGATTGGGCGCCGAGCGTCACGCGCTGCATGGTGGCGCGCACCCCAGGGTCGATGAAACGAGACAGCTGTCCGTAGGCAAAGTCGGCGCCTGTTCGCGTGGCATAGCTGTGCAGCGGATAGGTGACGTACAGCTGATCGCGCGCGCGCGTCATGGCGACGTACAATAGTCGACGTTCCTCATCCACTTCGTCCTGTTTGTCGGCCGAGCGCGCCATGGGGAAAATTCCGTCGGCGGCCCAGATCACGAACACGGCATCCCATTCCTTCCCTTTCGCCGAGTGCGCGGTAGACAGAATGAGCGCATCGGACTCGTCGTCACCGCCGACCGCCAGATCCTGGGTGTTCGCGGGCGGCTCAAGCGCGAGCGCCGACAGAAATGTCGAGCGATCGGCGTAGCCCGCCGCAATCACTTCCAATTGGTCGAGATCGGCGAGTCGCGGTGACGCGTCGTCGTAGGTGGCTTTGAGAATGGGATCGTACAATTGGCGCACCAGACGGATCGCTTCCGCTGGAGCTTGCACATTCACGCGACGCATACCATCCAGGAGCGCGGCAAGCGCCTGCAACCCCGGACGCGCCCGTGACGCCGCGCGCACCGCCCCGATGATCAGGGGCTCCCACCCGCGCTCTGCCAACAGCTCCACCGCCGCACGTGCAGTCGCATCACCCACGCCGGGAAGGAGTCGCAGCAGGCGATACCAACTGACTTCGTCCAGCGGATTCTCCAGTACGCGCAGGAACGCGAGGATGTCTTTGATGTGCGCAGCTTCGAGGAACTTCAACCCTCCCCACTTCTCATAGGGAATGCGACGATTGGACAGTTCAATCTCGAGATCGGCCGACAGGTACCCGGCGCGAAAGAGCACGGCCATTTCCCGGAGCGGGATGCCCTCGTCGTGCAGTTCGAGCAGACGATCGACGACGAAGCGTGTCTGCTCGCGCTCGTCGCGCACGGTCACCAGCCATGGGGGTTCGCCGCCGGTGCGCTCGGTCCAGAGTTGCTTGGAGTATCGCTCGCGACTGCGCGAGATGAGCGCGTTGGTGGTGTCGAGTATCGAGGGCACCGACCGGTAGTTTCGCTCCAGCGTCACGATGTGCGTGCCGGGAAACTGATGCGGAAAGTCGAGAATGTTTCGAATGGTCGCGCCGCGAAACGCGTAGATGCTTTGGGCATCATCGCCAACCACCGTGATGCGTCCGTGCGTGCAGAGCGCGCGCAAGATGCGCGATTGGAGCGGGTTCGTATCCTGGTACTCGTCCACCAGCACATGGTCGTATAGCGCGCGAATCTGTTCGGCGATGGGCGGCGCTTGTTCCAGCAGTAACGCCCACGAGAGCAAGAGGTCGTCGTAGTCCACCAGGTTGCGTTCGGCCTTCCGGCGGACGTAGTCGCGAAAGAGCGGCTCGATATCACCAACCCACGCGAGGAAGTGCGGCCATCGTTCGCCAACGAGGTCGGCGATGGGACGATCGGAGTTGACCTGTCGCGAATACATGGTCAGCAGCGTTTCAGCCCGGGGGAATCGCGCTGCCGACTTCGGCGCTTTGAGGGAGTCCGCGTAGCCGAGTGCGGCGCGCGAGAGGCCCATGAGATCGGCCGCGTCGCCTTGGTCCAGGATGGTAAAATCGGCTGGTAGGCCCGCGGCCGGACCGAATCGCCGGAGCAAGCGATGCGCAATACCGTGGAAGGTGCCCCCCTGGACCTGCTGCGAGGCCGAGCCGACCAGCCGTTGGCAGCGATCCAGCATTTCCTGGGACGCTCGGCGAGTGAAGGTGAGCAACAGGATTCGACTGGCCGGCACCCCTCGGTTGATGAGATGAGCGACGCGATGGATCAGGGTGCGCGTTTTTCCGGAACCGGCACCGGCCACTATAAGGAGGGGCGTGTCGCCATGACTGGCCGCCTGCGCCTGCGCCGCGTTGAGCGCGGGACCGAGCGAATCCGCAGGTGGCGCGGGTATTTCCCGATGGGTGGGGAGGTGGATCCGGGTGAGGTCGGCCATTCGCATGAAGATAATCGGGGAATGTTCGGTGTGTCTTCGAACTGAGTAGGTTGCCCGCCCTGTGACGTTTGCGTCCGAGTTACCGTCCTTCCCATGTCCATGGTCCTGCCGTGGAGAATCGTCCTCTCAGTAGGACACATCTTACGCACCACGCTGAGGCTACAGCTCTGTGATGGTGACAATATCTGAGGCGTGGATATTCTCGCTTGACCAGAGGGGCAATCGGACCTAGGTTTGCGACTGAGTATTCCAGCCTGAGTTCCATCCGGAGGTGTGTCCGGTAGCTCAGGCAGCTGTGTCGTCCAGAGGACGCACGGTGCAGGACGGTTGGTGTCGGACCTGATCGTGTTGTGCAGCAGTGCGGGCATCGAGCCCTCACGACGGTGTGAATAGCAAACCGGCCGCTCCCCGGAACGCATTCGCTTCCTTCGTGGGACGTTTGATGAAAGTCGTGTCAACTCGACGCGCTTTTTCACCAGCGGTTTGTTTGCGATGGATATCCCGTCTCCAATGCAGACAGCTACCCAAACGACCTCGTAAGAGGGGGATTAATGCAACTCTTTTCTCAGAAGAAGGCGCTCGTCGCACTGAGCCTTGGCGCGTTGGCGGCGCTCGGTGCTTGCGGCGATAACGTCACGGTGCCCGTAGCGCCGGATGCGCAGGTGGTCATTTCCATCACGCCTCCGAACGCGACGATGAACATTGGTGAGTCGCTGAACTTTGCGGTTCAGATCACCGGTGGTAACACGACCAATCGGCCGACGCTCACGTCGTGCACGTCGAGCAACTCCGCTGTTGCGACCGCTGCGTCGCAGACGGGTGCGTGCCGCGTGACGGCCGTCGCCGCAGGCAACGTGACGGTCACGGCGCTGGCCTCGACCGGCAACGCGGCAGCAGCATCGATCAATGTCGCTCCGGCGGCCGCAGCAATCAGCAACCTGACCACCTCGCCCACCACGGCGACGATCGGCGTCGGCCAAGTCCTCACGGTTGTTCCAAACGTGAACAGGGCCGCCGCAGCGGTTGTCGTGACCTACGGCTACGCCACCAGCAACTCGGCGATCGCTTCGGTGAACGCGACGACGGGTGCAGTGACGGCAGTGGCACCTGGCACCGCGACCATCACGGTCACGGCAACTGGCTCGGGCACGGGCTTTACGACGGCCTCGCTTACTGCGGGCGTCACGGTGACGGTCACGGCGGCTCCGCCGGCGTTGACAGGCTTGACGGTCCAGCCGACGAGCATCGATATGG
>JANLVM010000711.1:0-11408 GCA_031364015.1 Gemmatimonadaceae bacterium | reverse complement strand
TCCTGTCAATCTCGACATCTGGAATCGCGCGATTGAACTGGCGGTTCGCATCAATGCGCGCGCGGCGCTGATTCCGGGGTACAGCGCGCCGGGCTTCACCAATCAGAGTCGCCGAGCGAGTTCATCGATCCCGGCGAATATTGCGGAGGGCGTCGGCCAGATCTCGCCGACCCAGTGCGCGCGATTCATCGCCCTCGCGATCGCCTCGGCGTTCGAGCTCGAGAGCCATCGGGTGCTGATTCAACGACTGCATCCCGCGCTATCCGATGCTGACGCAACGATCGACGAGCTTCAGCAGATCCGTCGCATAATGGACTCCTATCGCAAGTACACGCTGCGGCAAACGAGAAAGACGGTGCAATAAGCTCCCCGCCTCCCCTGCCACCTGCTTCCTGCATCAGTTCCTCCGCCCTGCCGCCCGGACGACGTTAAACTCCCACCTCCCACCTCAAAATCAGGTGTACGACCAGCAGCGCTCGTTTTGGGTCTAGCGTACGAGCAGAACATCCTCGGCTGCGCCAGCATCACCGCTGCGCAGCAAGTGTACGGCGTATCGAACGGCCTCATGCTCGCGCGGCCACGCCAACACTTTGACGGCGCCGCCCGGGGTGCGCCACGCACTGGCATCATGCTCAGGCCCCAGAGCCATGTCGACGCTCGGGGCCACCACGGCGGCGAATACCGTTGCCAGCTGAATGGTGTCGGTCTGGTGCAGGTAAAACGAGTTCACCGTGACACTGTACAGCCGTTCGACCACGCGTCCGGTCTCCTCCAGCACTTCGCGGCGCGCCGCATCGGCGGGCCGCTCGCCTGCTTCCACACTGCCATGCACAAGTTCCCACGCGCCCGTGCATCGCACCCCACTCGCACGACGAAGGGTCAGGACACGCCACCGATCGCCAGGACGATTGCGCCGCGCTCCAGCGGCGCCCACGGGTGCAGGGGCGAGGACGACGACATCTACGATCCCGATATCAAATCGAGTGGTCCGGCCTTCAAGGACGCCCATCTGCCAATGCTATCGGCTCGCTTGCCCCAGTGCGAGTAGCCCAGCGAACTTGCAGCGACGGTTCCAGCACCTGCCGCGTACGTTCCGACCCATGGTACCCTTGCTCCGCTGCCTGTGACCACGTTTGCCGATTTTCACGCTCGCGCCGTATCGTGCCTCTCCGTTGGCGGATTGGTACCCGTGTGGCGCGACTGCCTGCTCGACCAGTGCACTCCGGTGGCCGCGTATGCCAAGCTGCGTCGCGGCCCGTTCGGGTTTCTCCTGGAATCGGCGCCGGCCGGCGGCGAAACGTGGGCGCGGTACACGTACCTGGGAACTGAACCCCGTGGGGCATGGCGTCTACGTGACGGGCTCGTGGAAGACTGGACTCCCCTCGATGGCTGGCATGCCCCGCGCACACCCATCGATCCGATCGCCGACCTCCGTGACATCGTACGTGACATGCGGCCGGTACATGCGCCGGAATTGGGTCCGTTCTGGAGCGGAGCCGTTGGATTTTTCGCCTACGACGTGGTGCGACATATCGAGCGCTTGCCACACGCGCCGCCGCGCACGATCAATGCACCCGACGCCTGTTTCGTATTTACCGACGCCTTGGTCGTGGTCGACAACTGGCGCGGTCAGGCTCGCGCCATCGTATCCGTTCCGGTGCCGGCCGAGGCGAGCGACGAGCAATTGCAACTCCTGCATCGGCGCGCCTGCGCGACGCTTGACGACACGATGGCCCGGCTGCTCGGCCCCGATGTTCTCCCGCCGCTCGCGCTCGACCCACAGGCCTCACCAGCGGTACCGACGTCACGGTACAGCCGCGACGCATTCGAGCGCGACGTCGAACGCATCAAAGAGTATATCCTGGCCGGTGATGTATTTCAGGTATTGTTGGCACGACGCATGGAACTCGAACTCGATTTCAGTCCGACGGCGCTGTATCGCGCGCACCGCGCGCTGAATCCATCGCCGTACATGTACCACCTGGTTCTCGATGGACTGGAGTTGGTGGGTAGCTCACCGGAGCTGCTGGTGCGGGTCGCCGATGGACGCATCACCGTGCGCCCCATTGCCGGCACGCGTCCGCGCGGTCGCACGGCCGAAGAAGATCAGGCGCTCGCGACTGAACTGTTGGCCTACGAAATGGAACGGGCCGAGCAGGTCATGCTGGTCGATCTCGGCCGCAATGATGTCGGTCGTCTGGCGCGGTACGGCTCGGTGCGTGTTTCCGATCTCATGACGGTCGAGCGCTATTCGCACGTGTTTCACATCGTCAGTCAAGTCGAGGGAGAGTTGGCCGATGACGCCAGCGCGCTGGATGCCTTCCGTGCGATATTCCCTGCCGGCACGATGACGGGGGCGCCCAAGGTGCGCGCCATGGAGATCATCGATGAACTGGAACCCGAACGTCGTGGTCCCTATGCTGGTGCCCTGGGATTCATCGGGGCGGGCGACCTGCGGATGGATCTCGCCATTACCATCCGCACCTGCGTGATCGCCGACGGCATTGCGTCGGTGCAAGCCGGCGGCGGCATAGTGCACGACTCGGTGCCGGAGCGCGAATGGGAAGAAACGGAAAACAAGGCACGCGCGCTCTTGACGGCGATTGGTCGGGTCCGCGCGGCGCGCGCCGATGTCGCACCGACGATGACACCGCGCTGACCACATGTCCTTCGTCCTTGTGTCGATAGCGGGTGATCGCCGCTTCCTTCTCAAGAGTGGTGCAACCTTGGTGGCCGGTCGCGACATCGCCTGCGAAATCCCCATTCTCGATCCGGGCGTCTCGCGTCGACAAACGGAGGTGCGCGCGGAAGCGGGCGGCATCGCTGTCACCGATCTCGATTCTCGTAACGGCACATGGATTAACGGCGTGCGCGTGCAGCAGGACCGGGCGCGCCCCGGCGACACCATCGCCTTTGGCACGGTGACGTTCACGCTGTTGGAAGAGGATGAAATCCATCGGCAGCCGATCGTTGTTCGTGCGGCACTCGACGGATCTGCCTCGGTGGTCCTCGAGCGTGCGGTCCCGTCGCGAGAGACTGCGGTGGCCGAAGTTGCCGGACAACGACTGGCGAAACTGGTAACCCTGGCGCAGCGACTCGGCGGTCTCGCCAGCGTCGAGCGGCTGTTGCCCATTATCGTCGATGACCTGTTCGGCGCGTTCGATGCCGACCGGGTCGCCGTGCTGTTACGTGGTGCTGACGGCGCCATGGAGATGCGCATCGCGCGCAATGCGCAGGGCGGCGATGTGCAACGGACGGTCCCCCGCGCCATCGTAAACGGTGTGGCCGAACGGCAGGTGGCCTTGCTAACGCACGATGCGCGCGCTGACAACCGCACGGCCGGTGAATCGGTCGCACGCCAGGCGGTGCGTTCGGCGATGGCGGCGCCATTGCTGGGCGATGGACACGTCACGCTGGGTGTGGTATACGTGGACAATGTGCGTAGCGCGAGCGCATTCGCGGACGACGACCTGCATTTTCTCGTCGCTTTGGCCGGTATCGCGGCCGCCGCAGTCGAACGGGAGGCCGCGACCGCCCGACTGTTGCGCGCAACGCAGGTGCGCGAGAACTTCGAACGGTACTTCTCACCGCAGTTGGCGGAGCGCATCGCAACATCCACCGAGTCGATGGCGCTGGGCGGCCACCGCCAGCAGGTCGTGGTGCTCTTTAGTGATATTCGCGGCTTCACCGCCATCGCCGAATCGCTCTCGCCGGTCGCGATGGCGACGCAGCTCAACGAGTACTTTGGCGCGATGGTGGAGTGCGTGTTTGATCACGAGGGCGCCTTGGACAAGTTTATCGGCGATGCCCTGTTGGCGTACTGGGGCGCGCCCGAACCTCACGCCGACGACGCGGCGCGCGCGTTGCGTGCCGCGCAGGCCATGCGACACGCCGTGCTGGCGCTCAACACCCGATGGCGCTCCGAGGGACGTCCAGAACTGCATGCGGGTATCGCGGTGCACTGCGGCGAGGCGTTCATTGGAAACATTGGCTCACCGCAGCGGCTGGAATACACAGTCATCGGCGACACCGTCAATCTCGCCAGCAAGCTGTGTAGGCGTGCGCGCGCCGACGAGATCCTGATCACTGATACCGTGCGTGACGCGTTGAACAGCAGTGCGCCGCTGATTGCGCGTGCGGACATCGTGCCGGAACGCCGCGCGGGCGGCGCGATGGGCGTGTGGGAAGTGCCATGGTGATGGCGCGCCCTCAACCCGACGCGCGCACCACGGCACCTTGCGGCGCGCAAGTGTCCGTGGCGCCGCTGGAGACGCGACGGCTCGCGGGCGCCGACGTGTCGGCCATCCCCACGGTCGTTGCGGTACTCGCGACGTTGGTTCAGACGCACGGAACACTGTACGATTGGGCCGCCGATCAGCCGCAACCACGAGCGCTACGCGGTCGCGCGCCGGTGTATGTGGCGGCATTGCCTGGCGCGGCGGGGTGGGTGGTCGTCCGGCACGCGTGGCACGGGGGCCTCCTGGCCCCCGTCACGCGTGATCGATTTCGCGGCACGGGCCGCCCGGAGCGCGAGTATGTCACGTCGGCAAGACTGCGCGCGGTTGGCATTCCCACCACCGAGGTGCTCGGCTTCGCGTGTTACTGGACTGGCGTCGGATTCTGCCGTGTGGACGTCGTGTCGCGATTCGTGCCCGACGCGTTCGATCTGGGCATGATCGCCGCCGGCCTCGTACCCGACATCGATCGCGACGACGCGCTGGCGGCAACCCAGACGTTGCTAGTGCGGCTGGCGACTGCGGGAGTGGTCCATCCCGATCTGAACGTGAAGAACGTGCTGTTGGTGCGCGAGACCAACCGGTCGTTGACCGCGATGATCATCGACGTCGATGTGGTGCGTTGGGACTCGGCGCAGTCGCCGAGGGCAATCATGCACGCCAACGTCACGCGGCTGGCCCGATCAATGCGGAAGTGGCGCTCGCGTTTTGGCTGCGACATCACCGACGAGCTGCTGAATCGCTTTACCCGTGACGCCATGACCGCCACGCCCGCGGGTGCATGATGGTGATCCGAGACGCGTCGCCCCAGTCGTCCTCGGTGCCGCCAGTCCGTTTAAATCGGATCGGCATCGTGATGATGAGTGCCGTTGGCGACGCGGTGCACGTCATGCCGCTCATCCATGCCCTCAAGGCGCACGCGCCGACCAGCGTGATCACCTGGGTGCTGCAACCGGGACCGGCAACATTGGTCCGCGGGCATCCGCTGGTTGACGAGATTGTCCTGTTCGATCGCGCACAAGGATGGCGTGAGTTTCTCGCGATTCGCCGGACACTCTCCTCGCGATCGTTTGATGTCGTGCTGGCGCTCCAGGTGTACTTCAAGGCTGGGTTGGTCACCGCGTTCACGCGGAGCCCTGTCAAGTTGGGTTTCGATCGGGCACGGGCGCGCGACATGAATGCCCTTTTCACGACGCATCGGATCGCGCCGCACGATGGGCAGCATGTCCAGGATCAGTACTTCGAGTTCCTCGATGCGTTGTGCGTGGCACATGGTGCGCCGTCCTGGACGCTGGGGCCATGGAACGACGAGGAACGTCGCTGGCAACGTGAGTTCCTGGCGCAGTTCGATCGTCCCATCGCCCCCATCGTGGTCGCGACCAGTAAAGCGGAGAAGGATTGGATGCCCGAACGCTGGGCGCGTGTGTGTCACCTGCTGTGGAACGAGTTTGGTCTGCAGCCCGTGTTGGTGGGCGGACAGTCCGTGCGTGAGCGTGCTGCGGAACAGGTCATTCTGCGCGACGCACCGATGGCGTACTCCGCGCTGGGGAGCGGCTTGCGCCGCTTGTCGGCCATACTCGATGGCGCCGCCGTCGCGCTCTCACCTGATACCGGTCCGTTGCATCTGGCGGTGGCGCTCCGCACGCCGGTCATTGGTCTCATGGGCTACACGAATCCGAAGCGTTCCGGCCCGTACGACTTTTCGCGCGACCTGCTCATTGATGCGTACGGCGATCCGGGCGAGGATTATCCGCTGGACATGTCGTATCGACCCCATCGCATGGCGCGCATCACGGTGGATGATGTCCACGCGATGCTGGTGCGGTGGAGGGCGCGGTACCCGCCAGCGGGCCGAATTGGTATGACACTCCCAACTCCGCCATGAGCCCTACGAGCCTCCCAAGCGGCAGCCCCATCACGGCGAAGTAGTCGCCGTCGATGCGCTCGACGATCGTCGCGCCGTATCCCTGAATTCCGTACGCACCGGCCTTGTCCATCGGCTCCCCCGTGGCGACATACGCGGCGATGTGATCGGCATGGAGTGCGCGAAATGACACGGAGACCGATTCCACGCCCGACACGGTGGTCCCGCGATACGACACGGCGACGGCGGTAAATACCGTATGTGTGCGACCGCTCAGTCGAGCGAGCATGACACGTGCTTCCTCGGTCGAGCGCGGCTTCCCCAGGATGTCGCCATCGATCACCACGATCGTATCGGAGCCAATGACCATCGCGTCCATCTCCACGGCGGCTAAGGCCGAGGCCTTGGCGCGGGCCAGCCGCTCGCAATACGGAACCGGCGCCTCGTGCGGCAGCACCGACTCGTCGACATCGGCCGGGTGCACGTCATGCGGAATACCGATCAGTGTCAGGAGGTCACGCCGACGGGGCGACTGCGACGCGAGGACCACGCGGACGCGCGGTGTCGCCGGCGACGCGGTGGGCGGGGAGGAAGCGGCGTTGAACATTCACTAAGTTACGGTGTCGCGCATCATCCCCGCACCCCAATCGACTGCTTCATGTCCGACGCCCCACACTTCGAGACTATCGCCATTCGCACGCAGGCGCCCATGACGTCGGAGCGCGAACATTCCGTGCCGCTGTATCTCACGTCGAGTTTCCGTTTCGACGACGCCGAACACGCCCGTGCACTCTTTGCCGACGAGGTGAGTGGCAACATCTATAGTCGCTATGCCAATCCGAACACGGATGAGTTGGTGCGAAAGTTGTGCCTGATGGAAGGTGGCGCCGATGGTATCGCTACGGCGTCAGGAATGGCGGCGGTGTTCACCGCGCTTGCCGCACGCGTATCCACAGGGGATCACGTGTTGTCATCACGCGCGGTGTTCGGTTCGACGCACCAGCTTTTCACACGCGTCTTCCCGAAGTGGGGGGTGCAAAGCGACTATGTCGACGGACCCGATCAGGAAGGATGGCTGCGCGGTATCCGTCCGAATACGCGGATGTTGTTTGTCGAGACCCCATCAAATCCCGGGCTGGAATTGATCGATCTCGAGTGGCTTGGTGCGTTGGCGCGGGAGCGCGGCATCGATCTCGTGGTCGACAACTGCTTCGCCACCCCGTACCTCCAGCGTCCCCTGCAGTTTGGCGCGACCGCCGTCATTCATTCGGCGACCAAGTACATGGATGGACAGGGTCGCGTATTGGGTGGCGCCATTGTCGGCGACCAGTCCTTCATAGACGACTGCCGCTTTTTTGCTCGCCACACGGGACCCGCCATGAGCGCGTTTAACGCGTGGCTATTGTCCAAGTCGCTGGAAACCCTGGCCGTGCGTATGGACCGACATTGTGCCAACGCGCTCACCATCGCCCAACACTTCGAAGGACACGTGGCGCTCGAGACGGTGCGCTATCCGTTCCTGCCATCGCATCCCCAGCATGCGCTGGCGCGACGCCAAATGTCACAGGGCGGCGGCATCGTGGTGTTAGTCGTGAGGGGTGGGCTTGAGGCGGGTCGTCGATTTCTCGACGCGATTTCGATGTGTTCTCACTCGCCAAACCTGGGAGACACCCGCACGATCGTGACACATCCGGCATCCACCACGCACAGCAAGCTATCGGCGGCGGAACGGGCGGCGGTAGGAATTACTGACGGGCTGGTGCGTATCAGTGTGGGGTTGGAGCATGCCGATGACATCATAGCCGATCTTGAAGGCGCGCTAACGGCGGTCTAGGTTGTGGAACGCTCCTTGATGATTTCGTGTTCTCAATACGCCTACTTTCTTTTTTCGAGCCCCACCTCCGGCGCGTCACGTTCGAGCCAAATTGTTACGGGACCATCGTTTACCAGCTCAACGTCCATCATGGTTCCGAACTCCCCGGTCTCCACCGGTACCTGTTTAGCCCGGAAGCCGGCAATGAGCTGGTCGTAGAGCGGCCTCGCCAGCTCGGGCGGTGCGGCGCCAGTAAAACCGGGCCGGCGTCCACGGCTTGCGTCGGCGTATAGTGTGAACTGCGAGACTACGAGCAGTGAGCCGCCGTGTTCACGCAAATCGCAGTTCATTCGTCCTTGCCCATCCGGGAAGAGCCGAAGGGATGTTATCTTTTCAATCATCCACCGCGCTTCCACCGTCGTATCGGTCGGAGCGATGCCCACCAGTATCAGGTAGCCCGCCCCGATGCGTCCCGACACGTGAGACGCCGTACCCACCAAGTCTGAACGGATTCGCGCCTCAGCGTGGCTGACCCGCTGCAGTAGTATTCGCATAGACCGACAGTTTCGCACTCTTTCGAAATCTACGAAAGAGTTTGAACTAAAAATGCCAATCAACACGACCGTGCAACCACGCCTTGCGCTTCACTTCGATTTGGTGCCTCGCAGTAACGCCACCAATGCCGACGTCGCCTTCCTCGATGCTTGCGTCGCTTGGCTCGGACTTGACTCGAGTCAGCACTTGAGTTGGGACACCCCGTCCAATCACACACTCGACGGCGGTCGGATTCTTCGCTGGGCACCGTTCACGCACAACGGATCGGCATTGGCCGACATCGTGGTGCACGCGCCGGATCCGCTCGACCGCGGACTACAGTGGTCGACGCACGTGACCTACGTGACCAGCAGCGTCGGGAATGGCGGTCAGCATCGTCAGCTCTACATCCGCGTGGGCACGGACGGCGGCGCTGGGAACGGCGCGCCACCACCGGTCCGTCCGCCGCGATTGCTCTCCGAGCTCGATGTGCCCTTTACGCTGGTGTCGAGCGATGGTCCGCTCCAGCGCATTCCGACGCAGTTGGAAGCGGGTACACTCGATGCGTTCGTGCGCTTCGTGCTGTGTGATCCCGCACGCACCATGCCCGTATTGCTGCTCACCGAGTTACCGGACGGTGGCTACGTGCTGCCACCCGAACAGTTCGCCAGCGAGGTATTCGGACTGGGTCTCTGTTTCATGTTGAGACATAGCGACACGTTTGCGTTATCCGACGCAGTCGGGGGGCATGCGCGCTCCGTGTTTCTCGGATCCGCGCGGGCGTATCTCCCCGGTTTCCATCTGGAGGCCGATCCGTTCCAGCACCCGCTTGTTCTCGCGCGAGCGCTGGCCCTCCCCGGTGAACGTCGGCGTCTGGTACAGCGTCTGGCCGAAGTCTCCGTGCAGCGACCGATGTCCGACTCTGTCATCGTCGAGCGATTGCGCGACCAACGCGCATCGGCCTATGGGAAGCGCCCCGACGCGTCGGCGGCACTGGCGGCCGCCGAGTCGGGTTCGGAGCTTGACCGCGCACAGCTGGTTACATTAGTCCGTGATTTTGAATCAGCGCTCAAGCAATCGGAAGGCGAACTGATGCGTCTCCGTGAGCGACTGAGCGAATCGCGCGAGCAGCTCGACACCGAACGTGGACGTGCCCGCTCCCTGCGCACCACGCTCGCCGCGCTCAAGGAACGCCAGCCCATTTCGAAGCCGGCCAGCGACGCGCCGGAATCGGTGCTCGAGGCCGTCGAACGTGCGCAAGCCATGTACGCGGATGCGTTGCGTTTGCTTCCCGCAGCGTTTGCGTCAGCCCGAGAGTCCGAGTTCCCCGATCCGGACACGGCATGGAAGTATCTCAAGACGCTTGGGGAAGTCGGTCGACGTCGACAGGATCGCGCCCTCAGTCGACCCCTCACCGAAGTCTTCACGGATCTCGCGGTCGACTATACACCCGGCTCGACCGACTCGGCGTACAAAACGCCGTATGTGTTCCAGGACGGGTCGTCCGAGATCGAATGCCCCGATCAGTTGCGCCGCGGGAGCAACCCCGACACCGGGTTGCGGATTTACTTCACGTCGTCCGATGACGGGGGATTCGTCATTGGCCATGTTGGACGACAGATCGAGATTGCGAAGCAGGTGTGACGAACAGTCACGGTTGCTGCTCGTGAAACGTCACGCTGCTCTCGTGCTGCAGCGCGCGCCGTAGCGCCCAGGCATCCTGAAAGAGCACGACCACGTTGCCCTTGTGATCGAATAGCTGCAGTCGGCCCTGCCCATTCGCCACGCGTTCCACGTCGGCCTTAGGCCCGGTGAGCCATCGTGGCCAGCGGTATGTCATCTTTTCGAACGTGCACGGCGCGGCGTACTCGTGCTCCAGACGAAAGGCCATCACATCGAACTGTAATTGACCCACCGCGCCAACGATCGGCTGTGAACCCGAGGACGTTTCGGCGAAGAATACCTGCGCGGCCCCTTCTTCCGTGAGCTGACGCAGACCGCTGTCGAACTGTTTGCGCTTGAGCGGATCGGCCGGAACGGCGCGCGCGAAATGTTCGGGCGGAAAGCGCGGGATGCCCTGGAACTCGAGGGTGCCGTCACCGCCAAGCGTGTCACCAATGCGCAACGTGCCGCGGTCCATGATGCCGATCACGTCACCAGGCCAGGCCTCGTCAATGGCCACCCGGTCGCGCGCCATGAATTGCTGCGGAGCGGCCAGGCGAATGGGCTTTCCGCTGCGCTGATGCAGCACCTGCATGTTCGCTTCAAAGTGTCCAGACACGATGCGCACGAACGCGATGCGGTCGCGATGCCTGGGATCCATGTTCGCCTGGATCTTGAACACGAATCCCGTGAAGTCGGTTCGATCGGGCGGTACCGGTCCGACGGTCGAATCTCTGGGCCCCGGTGGGGGCGCCAATTCCAGAAATTCGCGCAGAAACGGCTCGATGCCGAAATTGGTGAGCGCCGATCCAAAGAACACCGGGGTCAGCGTGCCGTCGATCACCCGCTGATGCTCATACGTATGCCCGGCCGCATCGAGCAACTCGATATCCGTCATCAGGCGATCGTAGGCACTCGCTCCCATCGTGTCGATGAGCGTGGGATCATCAATACCCACGATGGTCTCGTCGGCTCGCGACGCGCCGCGATCGCCGCTGCGCTGGAAGAGATGGACTTCACGCGTGAGGCGATCATACACGCCGACGAAAATATCATTGTCGAACACGGGCCAGGTGGCCGCGTAACAGTCGATCGACAGATCGGCCTCCACGTCCTGAATCAGCTTGAGCGGGTCTTCGCCGTACCGGTCGCACTTGTTCACGAGCGTAAAGATCGGTGTGCGCCGCAGCTTGCACACATCGAACAGTTGCCGCGTGCGCTCTTCGACCCCCTTCCGATTGTCCAACAGCATGATGGCGCTGTCGGCCGCCACGAGTGTCCGATAGGTGTCTTCGGAAAA
>JANLVM010000683.1:0-2167 GCA_031364015.1 Gemmatimonadaceae bacterium | reverse complement strand
CTTCGACACGATTTCGGCGCGCGCGCGGCTTGGCACCTTCGCGCGTGCGGGAATTCTGTGGAGTGCATGGCGGTACCGTGCCGCTGCCCCGGATTTAGCGACCCTGGGGGCTGGACCGCGGGTGGTCTGGGAACCGTCGTCGTCCGTCACACCCGACCGTTTGCTCCCATTCGCCTGAGCCGAACGTGACTGCACGCGCGTCGATTGCGGAGTCTCCATTTGATGATGCGTCGCGCGATCAGCGTGCCACGCTGCTCCGAGTAGCGACCATGGCGCTCGTGGCGCACGCGATACTGAGCGCATTCTCGGCGTTCGCCTTCTCCACGTTTCTGGTCCCCCCGTATCCGGCCTGGTTGCAGACCCCCACGAATCAGGCGGTCCTGGCGTTCGGCTTCGCCTACGGCGGCCAGACGACCGTTGTGCTGGGTGCGATCGCGGGATTTGCGTTCCTCGCCTCTGCGGTGGGCACCGCCCGCGCGAGCATGGTATTCGCCGCCGCCTTCACGCTGTCGCTGGGCGCGGAGTTGACCGGCACGGCCACGGGACTGCCATTTGGCGTGTATGTCTATACCGATCATCTGGGATACAAGATTGGCGGCCTGGTACCATTCAACATTCCGACCTCGTGGTTTTACATGCTGGTCGCATCGCTTTCCATTGGCGGACGCTTCTTGCCTGCCAAGGACGATGGGCGGTCGAAGTGGTGGTGGGCGTTCGTCGCCGGCTTGGTCCTCACCGCATGGGACGTGTCCATGGACCCCGCAATGGTGAAGACCAGGCACTGGCTGTGGTCTGTTCCCGACTTGACCAACGCGTCAGGATTCTCGCGGTTCATTGGCACGCCATTCTTCTTTGGCATGCCCCTGACCAATTGGCTGGGCTGGGTGCTTACCGGCGTTGTGGTGGCCCGCGTCATGCTTGCGCTCGTGCCGCCGTCCACGTGGGTGCGCGCGCTCGCGCCATCGCGTTTGCCACTCGTGTTGTACGCGATTAACGGACTACTTCCGCTGGCCATCTGCTTTGCGCAAGACATGGTACTGGCGGGAGTGCTGGGCACACTGGCCATGGGCTTGCCCCTCGTGCTGGCGTTGCGTTCCCGCTCGGCCTCCTGATGCGCATTGTCGTGATTGGCAGTGGCTTTGGCGGTATCGCTGCGGCGATTCGATTGCAGGCCACGGGGCACGACGTCACGATTGTCGAGAAGCTTGATCAGCCCGGCGGACGCGCCCGCGTTTTCCAACAGGACGGATTCACGTTCGACGCCGGTCCGACAATTATTACGGCCCCGTGGCTGATCGACGAACTGTTCGCATTCACCGGTCGCACGACAGCGGACTACGTGACCCTGGTGCGACTCGATCCGTTTTACAATATCCGATTCGACGACGGATCCGTCTTTCACTACAACGGCGATCGCGACGCGCTCATCAGTCAAGTGCGAGCGTTCAACCCGGACGATGTCAGCGGGTACGAGCGCTTTCGTGAGGAGGCGTGGAAAATCTTCACCCTCGGCATGCCCCTCATCGACCAACCCTTCACGACGATGCGTTCGATGCTCAAGGTCGTGCCGGATCTGATTCGTCGACGGTCCGACCGCTCAGTGGCGAGTCTTACTGCGAAGTACATGAAGGATGAGCGACTGCGACAGGTCTTTTCGTTTCATCCGCTGTTAGTGGGCGGAAACCCGTTTCGTGCGTCGTCCATGTACGCGCTGATTCACACGCTGGAGCAACAGTGGGGTGTCCTGTTCGCCATGGGTGGCACGGGCGCACTGGTGGCAGCGCTTGTGCGCGCATTCGAGGAGCTTGGCGGCGCGATCCGGTACGAAAGCGAAGTCGTCGAGATTTCCGTACATCCCGCGTCGCGACGCGCGACTGGAGTGCGACTCACCAATGGCGCGCAGCTCACGGCCGACACGGTCGTATGCAACGGCGACTTGGCGCAGGCATATCGCACGTTGCTCCCACCGGCGGTCCGTCCATCAATGAGCAATGCCAGGATCGCCCGCTACCGCCACTCCATGTCATTGTTCGTCATTTACTTCGGCACCAACCGTCGCTACGAAAACATCGCCCACCATGAGATCATCATGGGTCCGCGTTATCGCGAGCTGCTTGAGGATGTTTTCGAACGAAAGATCCTGGCTGAGGATTTTTCGTTGTACCTG
>JANLVM010000673.1:0-7695 GCA_031364015.1 Gemmatimonadaceae bacterium | reverse complement strand
GCCATCGCGAGCGGTATACGCGAGTACGCCAACAGGAGCGCATTGAACAGCGCGAGCGCGCTCACGATGCCGGCCGAGGCCACCAGTGTGGCGAGAAGCGGTCCCGCCGCCCCACCACTCGCGCGCGCGATCGCCGGCCATCCACCGTCGCGCCACGTTGTCCAATCGGTTGCCGCAAGTGTCGCCGAGAGCGGCAACAGATACGCGCACGTCACGACGGCCAGCGTGATGGCCAGCGCGCGTGGATACGCACGCGACGCATCCCGAATCTCTTCACCAACGGTGCTGGCGTTGTCCCATCCGATGTAGTTCCACAGCACCGTGGACAAACCGACACCCAACGCCGTCCACGGCGTGTCGCCGCTGCGCGTAAACGGCGCCCATGGCACATGTGTCATGTTTGGCAGCGCCGCCAGCGTAATGGCGAGGAAGGTGCCGAGCACCAGCGCCGCCGCGACCACTGACACCTGCCCCACGCGTGCCGCGCCGCGCAGGTTGATGAACGTCGCACCCCAGATCACTGCCAGCGAAATCATCCACTGCGTGCTGCCCGAGAGCCCGGGGAAGAAGTACGCCAGGTACTGATTGAACAGCACCGGGTAAATCGCCATGTCGACCAGCGAGTAGCACCACGTGATCCATCCATTCTGAAACGCCCAGAATGGGCCAAACGCGCGGCGCACCCAGCGATAATACCCCCCTTCTTCAGGCAACATGCTCGCCAGCTCGGCGACCAGCAGCGTCTCCGGAATGCTCCAGAGCACGGGCACCAGGACAAGCAACAGCAGCGACATCCCGGGGCCAATGGAGGCCACCAGTCCTTCCATCGTGAACGCGCCGCCAGACACGTTAAAGAACATCACGGCGGCGAGCGACAGCGTGCCGAGCGCTCGGCGGAGACTCACCCCACGACGATGTTGAGCAACCGCTTGGGCACGAAGATCACCTTGCGGACATCGCCGATCATGAACCTGGCGATATTCGCGTCGGCCATCGCCTGCGCGAGCGATGCATCCTGCGTGATGTCCACGGCGACGCGCAGCTTGCCGCGCACCTTGCCGTTCACTTGCACCACGAGATCGACTTCGTCATCGACCAGCAGGGCCGCGTTGCATGTCGGCCATCCGCCGTCGAAGACGCTCGTGCTGTGCCCCAACGTCGCCCAGCATTCTTCGGCCAGATGGGGCGCGAACGGCGCCGCGAGCTGCACGAGTGGCAACACTTCACTGCGATGCGGCGTACGATCGCCCCGTCGCACATGGTTGATGTATTCCATCATCGCGGCGATCGCGGTGTTGTACGCAAGGTTGGCCGTATCGTCACCCACCTTCTTGATGGTGCGATGCAGTTGGCGCATCACGGACGCATCGGGCGCGCCGGCCGTCGTCGCATCGCGCACCGACGACCAGAGTCGGTCGAGGAAACGCTTGACGCCGCTGATTCCCTGATCGCGAAAGTCGCCCCCCTCTTCGTACGGCCCGAGAAACATGAGGTACATGCGGAACGCATCGGCCCCCCACTCCTCGATGTACGCGTCGGGATTGATGACGTTGCCTTTCGACTTCGACATCTTCGCCCCTTCGCGAATGATCATGCCGTGCGCGCGGAATCGCGTAAACGGTTCTTCGAAGGAGATGTACCCCGCGTCCTTGAGTACCATGGTAATGAATCGCGAGTACAGCAGGTGCAGGACCGCGTGCTCATTGCCGCCGATGTACGAGTCCACCGGCAGCCACGCGCTCGTACGCATGGCATCAAACGGCACATCGGTGCGCGTCGCACTGGGATAGCGAAGGAAGTACCACGCGCTGTCGAGAAAGGTGTCCGACACATCGGTCTCGCGTCGCGCCATGGCCCCACACGTGGGACACGGCACGCGATACCACTCTTCGTGACGGGCGAGCGGCGAAATACCCGAGTCGTCGGGTTTGAAATCGGGAATGAACGGCAGCGTCACCGGCAACTGCGACTCCGGCACCGGCACGGTGCCGCAGTGGTCGCAATAGATGATCGGGATGGGTGGTCCCCAATATCGTTGCCGTGAAATACACCAGTCGTGCAGACGAAAGTTCACCACGGCTTTCGCGTGCGCGTTCGCCGCGAGCCACGCGGTGACATCCGCCCGCGCATTCGCGACCGCCAGACCATTGAAGGTGCCCGAGTTGACGAGATGCCCGCCGCTATCCTCGGTGTACGCCTCGTCACCCAGCGGCGTCGATCCGTCGTCGCCTGGTCCCGCCACCACGCGCACGATGGGCAACTGAAACACGCGCGCGAACTCGAAGTCGCGTTGGTCGTGTCCGGGCACGGCCATGATGGCGCCGGTTCCGTACTCCATCAGCACGTAGTCGGCAATCCAGATGGGAATCGGGGTGTCAGTCGCCGGATTGATCGCATACGCGCCGGTGAACACGCCGGTCTTTTCGCGCGAGCTCTTACGCGCAATGAGATCCTGCTTGCGCGTCGCGTCCTGATACGCCGCTACTGCCAAGCGCTGCGCGTCGGTGGTGACGGTGGACACGAGCGGATGCTCGGGCGCGAGCACCAGATACGTCGCACCGTAAATCGTGTCGGCACGCGTGGTGAATACGCGCACTGATGCTGCGGTACCGTCAACGTGAAAGGTGAGTTCCGCACCCTCCGACCGTCCGATCCAGTTCCGTTGGGCCTGCTTGGTGATCGGAGACCAATCGAGCCAATCCAGATTGGTCAGCAACCGTTCCGCATACCCGGAAATCCGGAAGAACCACTGCTCAAGCACGCGCTGCTCGACGGCGGTTCCGCACCGCTCGCAGAGGCCATTCTCGACCTGTTCGTTGGCGAGCACGGTTTTGTCGGTAGGGCACCAATTGACCGCGGCCGCCTTTTTGTACGCGAGCCCCTGTTTGTACAGTTGCAGGAAGACCCACTGGGTCCATTGGTAGTAGTCCGGACGTGAGGTGTCGACCTTGCTGCGCCAATCGATCATCAACCCCGCACGTTCGAGTTGCCGCTGAAAGTTGGCAATATTTTTTGGGGTCAGCTCCATGGGATGGGCGCCAATCTTGAGCGCGTAGTTCTCCGAATGGATGCCAAACGCATCGTAGCCCAGTGGCTGAAAAACCTGGTGTCCCATGAGGCGATGAAAGCGCGCCGAAATGTCGCTGCCGGTGAAGGCGAACAGGTTGCCGACATGCAGACCTTCCGCCGACGGGTAGGGGAACATCATCAGCGCGTAGAACGGATTCGTCGCGGCGTCGAGGTCCACCTGGTTCGTTCCCCGCTCAGCCCAGCGGGACTGCCAAGCGGCTTCGACCGCTCGAGGGACGTAGGTTTTTGGCTCAGGAAGTTCGGACATTTAACAAAGGTAACCGGCTACGGGTATTGGAGTTAGCTCCAAGAGTTAGCTCCGCACACCGCACCTCTTTAAAAACGAACTACGCTATCAGGGCGAAACGGGTTAAACGCCATCGGCCAAATGAGGCTCTTAACTGATCGCCGTAGCGCTTTGGCCCTGATAGCGTCGTTGCCGGACATAAAAACGAACGACGCTATCAGGGCGAAACGGGTCAAACGCGATCGGCCAAATGAGGCTCTTAACTGATCGCCGTAGCCCTTTAGCCCTGATAGCGTAGTTGCCGTTCATAAAAACGAACTAGGCTATCTCCTAAACAAAAACCCTGCGGACTCCACCCGGGCTCCCTTTTCGTCACACACCGTAAATCTCCCTCCTGAATACAGTGTCGCGCCAGCATAGCGCCCATCTTTGGCCACTGCGTAGAATTCCAGATCAAACTTCGGTTTCCCGCTAGAATCCAACAGACGCTTTTCAGTCGTGGCGACGATCCGTTCAAGTACCTTGATAAGTGCCGCTTCGGGAGCCAGTCCCTGCCGCATGAACTCCACGGCCAGGAACGAGGCGCAGGATTTGATGTTCGCTTCTCCGCGCCCGGTGCTGCCGGCTGCCCCCACGTCGTTATCGCAGTACTGTCCGGCGCCGATTATGGGCGAGTCTCCCACCCGACCTGGCACCTTCCACGCCATTCCGCTGGTGGTCGTCACCGAGGCCAGATCTCCCGTCGCGGTCACCGCGTTCATGTTGATCGTGCCCGTGGTGAATTTGACCTTGATGTCGTCGTCGTGATCGAGCCAGGCGTCCGTCGCGTTCAGCCGTGACTTCCAACGCATCCAGTCCTGTCGAGATTTTTCGGTCAGCAGATTTTGCGGCTTGAACCCCATCGCGATGGCGAATTTCCGCGCACCTGGCCCCACCAGCATGACGTGATCGGTGTAGTCCATCACCGCCTTCGCGACCAGCGATGGGGTGGCGATATCCTCGATACTCGACACCGAGCCGGCCCGTTTTGAAGGACCATGCATGCACGACGCATCGAGTTGCACTACCCCTTCTTCGTTGGGCAGCCCGCCAAGCCCCACACTCTGATCATCAGGGTCAAGCTCCTGAATGTTCACCCCGGCGATCACCGCATCGAGCGGGTCCTCGCCCCGCACAATCTTGTCGTACGCCACCGTCACCCCGCGAATCCCGTTTGACGACGCGATCACGACGGGGCGAGCGCGAACGGCGCCCATCGGGGCCGTCGGTGCAACAGCTGAGGCGATGAGCTGGTCGGGAGACGAAAAGCGGGGAACGAAGCCCGCGGCGGTCAGGGCGGCGGATCGTTCGAGGAATTCGCGGCGGGATAATGACACGGGCTGGGGCTCCGATTCGTTGACGTGTTAAGGGGAAGACGGTACCGCGACGATACCACCGGAAAGTGCCAGTAGCGAGACTGCCTGTTCCGGGGACAGAATGTGTCTACACTCCGGCTGGATCGTCATCTGGCTGGCACCCAGTCCGTTCGCTTTCGCAGACGCGCGTTACGCCACAGGCCCGTGGTGCTCTTTCCCCGGGCCCTCAAGGCGACCTCGCGACTTCGGCACACCCTCAGCTCTTCCATGACCACTCCGGCCGAAATCGCCGACTGGCTGCGTTCCACGACGTTCCTCGACGGCTTTACGGATGCGCACCTGTGGAAGCTCGCACGGCATGTCACGCCGCTCGAGCTCGCTCCCGATGAGACCATCTTTCAGGAAGGCGAACAGCGACAGCGTTTCGCGATCTTGATTTCAGGAGCCGTCGCGATCGAAAAGGGCGCCGACGGTCGCACCACGCGCCTGGTGACTTTAGGCGCCGGTGAAGCGGTTGGCGAGGGACTGCTGTTGGATGATTCGGCGCACGGCACCACCGCGCGTGTCATCATGCCGGGAACGGCCCTGGTTCTCACCCGCAGCCAACTCGACGACATCACGCGCGAAGCGCCCCAATTGTACGCCGCGTTGGTCGCCCGCGCCGCCCGTGCCATATCGGCTCGTCTTCGACGGGCCGACGCCACGCTCGTGGGCCGAGGTCGAACGCTGGGATTCGGCGGACATCGCGTGCGTATCGAGCACGATCTGCTTGGCGATCGCGAGGTGCCGTACGACGCGCTGTACGGTGTGCAGACGCTGCGCGCCCTCGAGAACTTCCCGATCACCGGCATCGCGTTGCGGGAGTTTCCGCTGCTGATCGAAGCCATCGCGACCGTCAAGGAAGCGGCGACCGAAACCAATCTCGAACTCGGCCTGTTGGGGACGAAAGAAGCGGATGTGATCATTCGTGCCGCGCGTGAAATTCGCGCGGGTCGTCACCATGAGCACTTTCTGGTAGACATGATTCAGGGTGGTGCGGGTACCTCGACGAACATGAACGCCAACGAGGTCATTGCGAATCGCGCGCTGGAACTGCTCAATCAGCCGCGCGGCGAATACGACGTGATATCGCCCAACAGTCACGTCAACCTCAGTCAGTCCACGAACGACGTCTATCCCACGGCTGTGCGCATTGCGCTGCACAAGAGCATCAGCGTCTTTCGCGCCGAGCTGGCGCGATTGGCGGACGCCTTTGAGGTCAAGGGTGGCGAGTTCTCGTCGATGCTCAAGATGGGGCGTACGCAGATGCAGGACGCCGTCCCGATGACGTTAGGGCAGGAGTTCCGCGCGTTCGCGCACACGTTGCAGGAAGATGTCGATCGTCTGGCCGAAGCGCAGTTGCTCATTCGCGAGATCAACCTCGGCGCGACCGCCATTGGCACCGGCATCAACGCGCCGCCGGGCTATGCGGAAATGGCCGCGCGAAAGTTGGCCGCGCTTTCTGGTGTGCCGGTGGTGACAGCGCCCGATCTGATCGAGGCGACCAGCGATACCGGAGCCTTCGTGCAGTTGTCGGGCGTGCTCAAGCGCACGTCGACCAAGTTGTCCAAGATCTGCAACGATCTCCGCCTCCTCTCCTCGGGACCGCGGGCCGGATTCGGCGAGATCAATTTGCCGCCCATGCAGCCCGGTTCGTCGATCATGCCAGGAAAGGTTAATCCGGTTATCCCCGAAGTCGTCAACCAGGTCTGCTTCGATGTCATCGGTGGCGACGTCACCATCACGATGGCGGCCGAAGCGGGACAGCTGCAACTCAATGCCTTCGAGCCGGTGATCGCCTACCGACTCCTGCGCAGCATTGACATGCTGCGCGCCGCGTGTTTGGTGCTGCGAGAGCGGTGCGTGACTGGTATCACGGCAAACGCCGACCGGATGCGCACGTTTGTCGAGCAATCGATTGGAATCGTGACAGCCCTCGTGCCGGTACTCGGCTACGAGATGGCAACCGAAATCGCGAAGACCGCGCTGGAAAGCGGTCGTGGCGTTTTCGATGTGGTTCTCGAACGGGGCGTGCTCACCCGAGCGCAGCTTGACGAGATCCTCAACCCAGCGGCCATGACTGCGCCGCGCTCCGTGAGCTAACCCACAATGTTGCTTTCTTCACGCACCCAGACCCGCTCACGCGCCCACTCCACCTCTCGCTTTGGTATGGCGATTCCATACGTGCTGGTGCTCGGGGCACTCGCTGCGTGCGGTGGTGGCGGTGACGGCCCGACCGGCCCCGGTCCCGTGTCGCGCGTCGAGGTATCTGTCGGAAGCGTCACGTTGACGGCGATAGGCGGAACACAAGCCGTGACGGGTACCGCGCGCGACGCGAACGGCACGGCCCTTACGTCGGCGACGATTGCCTGGACCTCTGACAACTCGGCTATCGCCTCGGTTGCCTCATCCGGTACCTCGGCGACCATCACGGCGCGTGGCCCCGGGGCAACGGTCATCCGGGCGCGCGTTGGCACCGTGGGCGCAGACATTCCCGTACAGGTCCTTGGCATTCGCGCGATTCAGGTGAATCCGGGCAACGCGTCCATTCGTGCTGGTGACACACAGCCATTCTCCGCAACATTCGACGCGGATCCCGGTGTGCCGACCACGGTCACCTGGACATCGGACAACAGTGTTGTTGCGACCGTGGCCGCGACGGGCCTCGTGACCGGTGTCAGCGCCGGCACAGCGGTCATTCGCGCGACCTCTGTCGCCGATCCACGCTTCTCGGCAACCGGCAACATTGCGGTAACTCCCGCGCGCAGAGTCGTCGTGTCGCCCGGCAGTGCCAACATTGCTACGAGCGAGAATCGCACGCTGGTGGCCACCGTATTTATCGAAGCGGGTTTGAGTACGGCTGTCACCTGGCGTACCAGCGCGCCGGCCGTGGCGACGGTCAGCGCCGTTGGCGTTGTGCGCGGCGTGGCATTTGGCACCACAACGATCACCGCCGTATCGCTCGCCGATACCGCACTCAAGGGC
>JANLVM010000669.1:0-3317 GCA_031364015.1 Gemmatimonadaceae bacterium | reverse complement strand
CGACACAGTATCCACTCGACACCACCCGTGTTGTTGCCGCTGGACATTCAGCCGGTGGACACTTGGCACTGTGGCTCGCGACGCGTCGCACGCTCGATGCCGCGAGTCCTCTTGCGGGCGGCGCGGCGATCGCGCTGTCTGGTGTCGTGTCCATCGGCGGTATTGCCGATTTGCGAGAGTTCTATGGGCGCGAGCGCGCCACCTGTGGCAATCCGGCAGTCGAGTCGCTGCTCGGCGGTATTCCAGACAGCGTACCGGTCCGTGTTCGAGCGTCATCGCCAATCGAGCGGTTGCCGTCGGGCGTTCCCTCCGTGCACGTTGCCGGAGAGCGCGACTTGATTGCGCCGTTGGCCGTGCGCGAAGCGTTTGTGAGCGCGGCGCGTCAACGCGGGGATAGTGCCTGGGTCGTCACCATTCCCTCTGAGGGGCATTTCGAAGCCATCGCGCCCGCGCGCGCCGCAGGCCGCGCCGTCATCGATGCGGTGCTTGAACTATTGAAAGGAGCTCGGCGTTGATCGGACATCAGCGGCAGTCGCAAATTTATGTCGATGGCGTGGGCGGACGCCGTCCTGCGGTACCGGTGAGTGAGCAGGCACTCGAAGCGCGAGCAATTGCCGTGATGCGCCCGGAGGCAACGGCGTACATCGTCGGCGGAGCCGGACGCGAAGACACGCTATCGGCCAACCGCGCGGCCTTCGCGCGGTGGCGTATTGTGCCGCGTGTACTGCGCGACGTCGAACACCGCGACACGCGTACGACACTGCTGGGGATGTCGCTACCGCTGCCGATGCTCACCGCACCAATCGGGGTGTTGGAGCTCGCACACCCCGACGCCGATCTGGCCGTGGCGCGCGCTGCGGGTGGCGAAGGCATCCCCATGATTTTTTCAAATCAGGCATCGGTATCGATGGAACGGTGCGCGTCGGTCATGGGCAACACGCCGCGCCTGTTTCAGTTGTATTGGTCACGTTCTGACGACCTCGTGCAGAGTTTTGTGCGCCGCGCCGAGGCGTGCGGTTGTCGGGCGATCGTACTGACCGTCGATACGACGATGTTGGGCTGGCGACCGCGCGATCTCGATCTCGCGTACATGCCGTTTATGCGCGGAATGGGCATCGCGCAGTACCTCACCGATCCGGTCTTTCGTCGTGAGCTCAACCTCCCACTCAACATTCCGGAACCACGCACGCGCCTTTCCTGGAATGCGCTGGGGGTAATGCGCGACCTGTTGTCGCGCGCGCCTGGACCGCTGATCGAAAAGCTGCGCACGGGATGGCCGCGTCAGGCGGTGCGGCGTTTTGTTGCGACCTACTCGCGTCCGTCACTCCAATGGGCCGACCTGGCGCGCCTTCGGGCGATGACCGGCCTGCCCATTGTGCTCAAGGGTGTGCTGCATCCCGATGATGCGCGCCTGGCACTGGAGCACGGTGTGGATGGGCTGGTGGTTTCGAATCACGGCGGACGGCAGATTGACGGCGAGATCGCATCGCTTGATGCCCTTCCCGCTATTGCTGCCGTGGTGCAGGGACGCATCCCGCTGTTGCTCGATTCCGGTGTACGCGGCGGCGCCGACGTGTTCAAGGCGATTGCGCTGGGCGCGACCGCAGTATTGCTGGGCCGTCCTTACGCCTACGGGTTGGCCATCGCCGGCGAGGCGGGCGTGCGCGAGGTCCTCGCGAACGTTCGGGCCGAGTTCGATCTGACCATGGGACTCGCGGGATGCAGGAGCGTTGCCGAAATCACAGCCGACTGCGTGACGATTTGAGACGGGAGATGGGAGAAGGAAAGACGGAAGACGTCTCCCGTCTCCCGTCTCCCGTCTCCCGTCTCCCGTCTGCCGCCCACCTCCCAAGTCCCTCGTCTGGAGCCTGTAGTTCTGCCGTCCCACTTTACAACCACCCCCGTCTGGCCCCAACGTCAATGCGCGGGGGATTGATCGGCCCCGTGATTTCCCCTTGAACGGAGCGCTCATGAAGGACTCGCAGCTGCAGGCGTTGCTTCGAAAAACCGCCGCCAAGGCGGCACAGCAGAAAAAGCCCAATCGGGCGTCGTTTGACTCCACGCTCGACGCCACGCGCGGCGACAAGGAGCCTGTTTCGGGTACCGAAGCGGAAGAGATTTTTCAGGTGATGAAAAAGCGCGAGTTCTGACCGACGCGAAGTAGCGTCGGCGTGGGCCGTTCCGCTGGCGGCGTGCAGTGGCTTCCGCCAGTTTGTGAGGTATGAATGCTCCGACGCTTCGACAACCGCTGGTGCTCGCGGTTCTGTGCGGCATGACGCTGGTCGCCGCGTGCCGCGATCGCTCAACGCGCGCCGTCACCGACTCGGTGGCTCTCGCTGCGCGCGCGCCAATTGCCGACACGCTCACCGGTCCCGGAGCGCGTGAAGGCACGTGGCAAGGTGCGGATGCGCACTCCACGTGGCGAGCGATCCTCGACGGGCCGTGGATCATGCAGATCGACGAAATCACACTGTTTACCGACAGTGCCCGTGCGATGCGGCAGTTCCGTTTCGATTCATCGGGCAGGCTGACCGTCGCCCGGGAAGAACGGCAGCAAACGCTGTACGGCGAGAAGGCAACACCGGATACGCTGAACACGGTGATCGAACTCGAGTGGCAGCGCGACTCGCTGTCGCGATCCTCGAAGCGCGTGAACGGCGTCGACCGATTGCTGCAACCGTACGAAGTGGACAACCTCCGCGTGCACGCGGACGAATTGCGACGCGTTGCGCGAGCGGGCACCCCCGTCAGCCCCCCGAGCACCACACGATGACCGATTTCGAGCAACTGGGCGCGTTTTATCTTGGGCGACGGTACGACCTCGCCACGCGGTCTCGCGGAGACGACTACCTGTTGTACGACTCCAAAGATCTGACCACGCATGCGGTGATCATTGGTATGACGGGCAGTGGCAAGACCGGCCTCGGGATCGGACTGCTGGAAGAAGCGCTGATCGACAAAGTGCCGGTGATCGCGATCGATCCGAAAGGCGACCTGGGAAACCTCGCGCTGCGCTTTCCATCGCTGGCAGCGTCCGACTTTCGGCCGTGGGTTGATCCGCAGCAGGCGTCGAATGCGGGCGTCTCGCCCGATGAGTTTGCGCAGCAGCAGGCAACCCTGTGGTCCAACGGCCTCTTGAGTTGGGGCGAGAACGGCGAGCGAATCCAGCGTCTTGTGGATGCGGCCGAAGTCACCATCTACACGCCGGGGAGCACGGCCGGGCGCCCGATCTCGCTGCTGCGCGCCTTCGTGGCACCATCGGCGGCCATTCGCGACGATAGTGAAGCACTGCGTGAACGCGTCGATGCGACGGCGAC
>JANLVM010000660.1:0-5475 GCA_031364015.1 Gemmatimonadaceae bacterium | reverse complement strand
GTCCTGAAGTCGCATGGCACCCCTGCTCCCCTCCGTCCTGTCGCAGTTCCTGTCTCCTGCTACCCGGATGACGTTCAACTCCCTCCTCCAACCTTGCTAGACCTAGATCTAGTACGGTGCGGTGGAGGGCAGCGTTTCGCCATTGCTGAACGCGCCGTCTCCCTCAGTGATTCAGGCTCATCTCAGTCAACCGTCGTGGCTCAACTCGATCGTGTCCTTCCGCGTCTCGAAGCAGGAGCGGCCAGTCAGGTCATCCTCGAAGCTGATGCTCCAATCCGCTGTGTGACCCCGACCGGTCTGCAAGCGGTAACGCAGCAGCCGCTCACGCGCGAGCAGGTGCTGGCACTGGTATCGGAAGTCGCCGCGCCAGACGAGCGGGACGGGGTGGCGGGGGCGCAAGGCATACGGCTGCTCTATACCTGGAATGAGCAGCGGTACCTCGTGGTGCAAGACAATGCGTCGCCCACACTCAAGCTGATGATTCGCAAGTGGGTGGAAAAAGTCGGTCCATCCGATCCGGAGGCGCCGACGACACAGCGCCACCTGAAACGACGCGCGACCGATCGCCCGTACGGCTCGTTCGAAGGCGCGTCGTCGGCCAGGGATGCGTTGGAGCGCTTGCTCAGGATGCAGGTCGAACGGGGCGCGGCCGATCTGCATTTGCGAACCGGCGAGCCACCCATTCTCAGACTGGGCGGTGATCTCGCACGAATGAGTGGCGAAGCCGCGCTCGAGAACGATGCCATCTCCGGGATGCTGTGGGCCATCATGCCGGACAAGAACCAAGGCGAGTTCGAAGAGCACTGGGATACCGACTTCGCGTACGAGATTGTCGGCGTTTCGCGTTTTCGCGTCAACGTGCTGCGCGACCGTCACGGCGTGGCGGCGGTGATTCGCACCATTGCCATGGGCACCGTCACCGTCGAGCACATGGGTCTTTCGGCGGAAGTGCAGGCGCTCTGCAGTCTCACCAAGGGCCTGGTCCTGGTGACGGGTCCCACCGGATCTGGCAAATCGACCACCCTCTGTGCACTCGTCGATTTGATCAATCGCACGCGCTCCGATCACATCATCACGATCGAAGATCCCATTGAGTTTGTTCACCAAAGCAAAAAATGCTTGATCACGCAGCGGCAAGTGGGGGTGCACACACACTCATTCAAGAGCGCGTTACGAGCCGCCCTTAGCGAAGATCCCGACATCATTCTCGTTGGCGAGCTGCGTGACCTCGAGACCGTAGCCATCGCTATCGAAACGGCCGAAACCGGCCACTTGGTATTCGGCACGCTGCATACATCGACGGCGGCGTCTACCGTCAATCGCATCGTCGATCAGTTTCCGGCCGACCGACAGGAGCAGATTCGCATCATGTTGGCCGAATCGCTGAAAGGGGTCATCTCGCAGACGCTCTGTAAGAAAATCGGTGGCGGTCGGGTGGCCGCGCGCGAGATTCTGTTGGTGAACAAGGCGGTGAGCGCGATGATCCGGGAGGGCAAGACCGTGCAAATCCCCAACATCATTCAGACGCAACGGAAACTGGGTATGGAGACGTTGAACGACGCCCTCCTGGCGCTGGTGAAGACCCGGCAAGTCGAGCCGGAAGAAGCGTATATTCGATCGGTGGAGAAGAAAGACATGGCCGTGAAACTGCGCGGTATCGGTCACGCCATCGTCGGTGCAGGGAGCGAAGAATAGCGCCTCCCGCGCGCCCGCTATTCCCACATGGCGAACCGACGCATATTGAAGGGATCCCCCTTCTTTCAGGAACGTTCTCGCTATGTCCAAAGTGCTGCGCGTCCCGCGTCGTGCGGGAAGGCTGTTGTTGGCGGCGATCATCGGTGGCTTGGCGCCGCTGGCTGCCCTCCATGCGCAGGCGGCCAGCGCCGCGTCGAGTGCTCCCGATCGTGCGATTCGCCGTGACATCCCGATCACCAATGCCATCCGAAAGGCGCTGCTCGCCGGCACGCGCGATTCTACCGGTCGTCCCGGTCGTGCCTACTGGCAGCTGCGCACTGACTATCGCATTGACGTCGCGCTGGATCCATCCACGCAACGACTCACCGGCACGGCGCGCATCACGATTCGGAACAACAGCCCCGATGCGCTGGCCGTGATTGGCCTCCGACTCGATCCCAATCACTTTCTGGGAAATGCGCCGCACTCGGCGCCCTGGGTACCCGCTGAGGTCACTGACGGCATGGTGATCAGCCGGTTGGTGGTGGATGGGAAGGCGGCCAACCTCGGTCCGACGGGCACGACGGGCGACGGAAGTACTGGCGCGCGCGCGGCGACTGCGGCCGCCGCCAATGCGACGAACGCGTCAGCCGCGTCAGTCCCGGTGCTGCAGAATCCCAAGTCCACGGTGGCGCGTGTCCGGTTACCCACCCCGATTGCACCAAAGGCGACTGCGGTGTTGGAAATTGACTGGTCGCACAAATTGCCCGGTGGACCGGGCACAGGACATCGCATGGCGCAGCGGTGGGCCGACACGCTGTTTCAGCCCACGCAGTGGTTTCCGCGAGTGGCGGTGTACGACGACCTGCGGGGATGGGATAGCGAGTTGTATCTCGGACCCTCGGAGTTTTATAACAACTTCGGCACGTACGATGTGAGTATTGATGTGCCGGCCGGGTGGATCGTGAGTGGCACCGGTGTGCTGCAGAATCCCGGCGAAGTGCTGACGTCGACGGCGCGCCAGCGGTTGTCGCAGGCACTCAGCAGCAACGCGAATACGACGATTGTCGGACCGGACGAAGTGGGGCCGGGGCAGGCCACCGCCACCGGCGGCGCGAATGGTCGGCTGGTGTGGAGATTTCACGCGGACACCGTCAACGATTTCGCGTGGGCTACGGCGAAGAAGTTTGTGTGGCAGACCACGCGGGCGACGATTCCCGGCAAGGGTGTCGTACCCGTGCACATGTACTTTCTCCCCGGTCGGGCGGCGAGCTTCACGCGCGCCGGTGAGCTGTCGCGACACGCGTTGGAGTATTACTCCGCGCTGTGGTTTCCGTATCAGTTCCCGCAGCTCACGCTGCAGGACGGGCCGAGTTCCGGCATGGAATATCCCATGGTCATCAACTCGAATCAGGGCGCTGCCGATCACGAGACCGGACATCAGTGGTGGCCGATGGTGGTGAGCAACAACGAAACCTGGTACGGCTGGATGGACGAGGGTTTCAATCAGTATATGAACGAGCTGTCGGACGCCGATTTTGAAAAGCGCGCGCCAGTGTTCAATGGCCTGGGGCAGTCGTACGGTCGCACGAGCGGCAATGAAGCGGAGCCGCCGATGATGTGGAATGCGAACTACGCCGGTCCCGCCTACTACGGCTTCACGACGTATCAGAAGACGCCACTGATGCTGTCAATGTTAGGCGGCATCGTGGGTGACACGACCGTGCAGCGCGCACATCGCCAGTGGGCGAACGCCTGGCTGTTCAAGCATCCCTCGCCGTGGGACTACATGTTCTTCATGAACAAGGCGCTGGGTCGCGATTTGGGGTGGTTTTGGTACTCCTGGCTATTCACCACAGAAAGCGTGGACGGTCGCATTGCCAGCGTAAAGGCGGCGGGGATGCGCACCACGGTCACCGTGGCACAGGACGGGCAGATGCCCGCGCCGATCGTTCTGGAAGTGAAGTTCGCGGCCAAGGGTCCACCGATTCGGCCCATGAAGAACGCGGTGATGACCGACAGCACGACCGCCGTACTCACCTGGCCGGTAGATGTGTGGTTCTCGGGAAAACGAACGTGGTCTGTGGACTTGGTCTTCGGTGGACGCAAGATCGAGAAGATCACACTCGACGCATCGGGTCGGTTTCCCGACCGGGACGCGAAAGACAACGTATGGAGCGCGGTGCCGGTCAACGCGCAGCCCACTCGTGCCCGCGCGCGCTTTCGGGTGGAAGAAACCACCATCGCTAACGTCCACGCGGCCTTCCGCGCGCGGACGCTCACGTGCCGATCGCTGGTGCAGCAGTATCTCGATCGCATTGCGGCCTACGATAAGCGGGGGCCAGCCATCAACGCGCTGATTACCGTGAATGCGGCGGCGCTCCTGAGTGCAGATTCGCTCGACCGGCGCTACGCCAGCGGGGGACCGGTTGGCGCGCTGCACTGCATCCCGGTGATCGTAAAGGACAATTTCGAAACCGCCGATTTGCAGACCACGGCGGGTTCATTGGCGCTCGAAGGCTGGCGTCCCCCGCAAGACGCCACGATGGTGCGCAAAATTCGCGAGGCCGGGGCGATCGTGCTGGCGAAGTCCAATCTCGCCGAGTGGGCGTTCACGCCCTACGAAACGGTGAGCTCGATCTTGCCGGGCTATTCCAGGAATCCGTATGCGCTCGATCGGGTAACCGCCGGTTCCAGTGGGGGAACTGCTGCCGCCGTTGCCGCGAACTTCGGAGAGGTGGGACTGGGTTCGGATACTGGGAACTCGATCCGCGGTCCATCGGCGCATCAGGCACTGGTGGGTATTCGGTCGACCATGGGACTGACGTCGCGCGCCGGAGTGGTGCCGCTCAATGCCGTGGCCGACATCGCCGGCCCCATGGCCCGCACGATGGCTGATGCCGTCGCGGTGTTCAATGTCGTCGTAGGCAGCGATCCGGCCGATACCGTTACCGCGCCTGCCGACGCGAAGCGTGAACCGGACTATCGGGTGTTTCTGCGCCGCGGGTCACTCGCTGGCGCACGCATTGGTATTCTGCGCCAAGCGTACGAGCGCGCGACCCTCGATCCCGAAGTGCGCTCGGTATTCGAACGCGCCGTGGCATCGCTACGCACCGCCGGAGCCACCATTATCGATACGGCGCGCGTCGACTCGCTCGACGCGATTCAGCGCCGACAGCAAGGCGGCTGCAACCGCTTCCGGAGCGATCTCGAGCGGTACTTCGCGGTGCGTGGACCGAATGCGCCGGTGAAAACCATCGACGAGATCCTACGCAGCCGCAAGTTCCATCCCACCGTCGAGCAGCGGCTACGCGACGCCGCACCGGTAACCGAGTCGCCCGAGCAGAGCGCGGGCTGCCAGAGCCGCGAGCGCGTCCGCGCCGCGCTGCGCGTGGCCGTGCTACAGCTCATGGACTCACTCACGCTCGATGCGTTGGTGTATCCCACCTGGAGCAATCCGCCGCGACTGATCGGTGATCTCAACACACCACACGGCGACAACAGCCAACTCTTTTCGCCCAGCACGGGGTTCCCGGCCATTAGCGTACCGATGGGATACACCCGCGAAGGGCAGCTGCCAGCGGGTCTGACGTTTTTCGGTCGTCCGTGGAGTGAAGGGCGACTTATTGCGCTGGCGTTCGACTTCGAACAGCGCACCAGTCATCGTCGCGCACCGGCCAGCGCGCCACCGTTGCGGGCGGACCGATGAACACCGCTCACGTCGCGCTTCTCGGTACCGGACTTCTGGGCAGGGCGTTCGCGGAGGGGCTGCTGTCCCGTGGCGGCACGTCGGTGACCGTG
>JANLVM010000086.1:0-15547 GCA_031364015.1 Gemmatimonadaceae bacterium | reverse complement strand
CTCACTGCGGGGGTGAGCCGCCAATCTAACACGTTTTTCTAAACTGAACAGTATTGGAGCTAGCGTTGAGCGATCCCGCCGAACGCGAGCCGAAAACTCACGACGCCGACTACATCCATCCTCGCAGACGGTACAGCAGTTCCGCTGCGAGCTCGTACAGCACATCCTGAAACGCCAATCGTCGGTTCTCACCGCGATCGAGTCCGTTCAGCGAGTAGTCGCGCGACGCCGCCGGTCGGCACTCGACCGCAAGTCCCGCCGCTTCCATGACCCTGCACGCGCGTCGCGTGTGCAGGGGTGAGGTGACCACCACGACCCGCCGCCACGCATGCGTCCGCGCCAGTGCTGCAAACGCCAGCGCTTCATCACGTGTGCTGTGCACGTCGCGCACGAAACGCACCGTCAGGTTCGGCGCGGCAAGTTGTGCGAGCGACCGCTGATCGGCCTCAGACGACATCGTCGATGGCCGACCTTTCAGAACCACGATCGACAACGCGAGCTCAGACACGGCGCGCTGCTGTGCCAGCGACATGGCGGAGAGCAAGCGGTCGAGCGCCTGCCCGGTGATGCGACCGTCGTCGGTGATCCCGCCGGACAACACCACCACGGCATTAACAGGCGTGACGCTGATGGCATCGGCACGCACGAATCGCGCGATCATCGGGCGAACGACCGGGGTGTACATCACCAACATGAGCGCTGTCACCAGCAACCCGTTCACGAGCCACAGCACACCCCCAAACCTGCTGGGCGCTATCACGGCTCCGCCAAGCAAGGCGAGCACGTGCAGGATCCAGTCGGGGATGCCGAGTATTCCCACCAGGCCGAGCGAGTCGGACACCGCGATGATGCCGACGCCCAACGCCGCGCCACACGCTCGTACTAACCAACCGGGGGCGCGAACACCGACATCGGCGCCGCGCCCCCGCAGGAAAATGTCCCGCCCGATCACGCGCACTGATAGTGTGTGCGCCTGTTCGGGCGGAGCACTGTTCGCCATGCCGCTACTGTTTGTCCTGTGTCACGCGTGCCCCTGATGGTGGTTGCTGGTACTTGTCAAACCAACTGCGAAGATAGAGTTGCGTGCGCAAAAAGTTCGATGGTGTCGAACTGGTGCCGTGCCATTCGTCATTGAAGCGCACCATCGCGGTGGGCACCTTCCGAATCTTGAGCGCCTCGTAGTACTCCTCGGTTTGCCCCATCGGCGTCCGAAGGTCATTCACGCCCGTCATGAGCATGGTGGGGGTCTTCACGTGCCCCACGTACATGAGCGGCGACCGCTTGAGATGCTCGGTGGGGTCATCCCACGGGAACTTGGCGAAGTTGTAGTACCAGCTTGAGCCGTCGGTGGTGCCAACGAAGCTCAACCAGTTGGTGACCGGACAGTTGGCACTCGCCGCCGCAAAGCGATCGGTGTGACCCACGATCCACGACGTCAGCACGCCACCGCCCGAACACCCGTACACGTACAGGCGGTTGGTGTCGACGTAGCCACGATTGATGACCGAATCGACGCCAGCCATCAAATCGTTGTAGTCCTTGCCGGGATACGCATTCTTGATCGCGTTACCGAACGCCGAACCGTACCCCGTGGAGCCGCGCGGATTGGTGTACAGCATGACGTAGCCATTCGCGACGTGATCCTGACGCGCGAAACTGAATCCGACGTTGTACATCGAGTGCGGGCCGCCATGAATTTCGAGCATGAGCGGATACTTCTTCGTCGCATCAAAGTCGGGTGGCTTCACAATCCATCCCTGAATCTTGAAGCCGTCTACCGACGTGTACCAGATTTCCTCGGTGCTGGCGAGCTGCTTCCCGGCGAGTACGTCCCCATTCACATCGGTGAGCTGCCTGATGGCTGGCGTTCGCACATCAAACGTCACAATATCGTTGGGTTTCTGGGAACTCGTGGCGATCCCTACCGCCATGAAATTCCGATTGATGTCGCTGGTCGTCAGCACGTGTGCGCCTTTGGTCACGGCGCGCACGTCGCCTTTGATCGACGTGAAGAACAGATTGCGCGACCCCTCGTTCTCGGCGGTGAAGTAGATGCCCGTACCGTCCGGCGCCCAGATCATGCCGCTTGGCGCGCGATCCAACTTTTCGGTGAGCGCACGCGGATTACTGCCGTCGGCGTCCATCACATAGAGGATGGCGTCCTTCCACGTGGCGTCGGTGCTGTCGTAGCCCGTGTACGCAATGAGCTTTCCATCGGGTGACGGCACCGGATTGTTATCCGGACCCTTTCGCCGTGTGAGCTGCGTGACGGCACCGGTGGTCGCATCACCCTTGTAAATCTCCGACTCCCGCCACGCGTACTCGGATTCCTTCGTGCGCAATGACGTGAACAAGAAGCTCTTCCCATCCGGCATCCAGGTGGTGCCGTTGGCGGCCCACTCGCCCGATGTCACCTGACGCGGTGTGCCGCCGTCGGCGGGCACGGTGAACAACTGACGCAGCCCATCTTCAAGAAATCCCTGACGGTCGGCGCGGTAGCGCACCTTGGTCACCACGCGCGGCGGCTCCGTCCACTTGGCGCCACGAGGGGCCGATGGCATCGCGATTTTCCAATTGTCGGTCCCGCGTACCAGCATGCCGAAGGCGATGGTCCGGCCGTCGGGTGACCACTCGATATCGCCTGGCAATTCGGTGAGGCGCGTGATCTGTGTCGTCGACCCTTCGGCATCCATGTATCGTGCCCAGATTTGCGCGCCGCCGGGCTCTCCCGGCGCCACAAAGGCAATGCGTGAAGCATCAGGCGCCCATTTTGCGTCGGCACCCTTCACGAGGAAGCGATTCTTCGTGCCGTCAGCGTTCATCAGCCACACCGACGATTCGCGCTTGTCGTTCAGCCTATCGATCCATGTGCGCGTGTAGAGGATCTGCTTTCCGTCCGGCGAAAGCGCCGGATTGGCAACGTCTTCCCAGTCGAAATAGTCGGCGATGGTGAGACGGTTTGACGTGGGCTGCGCAGCGCCTTGCGGGTTCGCGCTCTGCGCGTTTGCGGGCGACACCGCGAATGCTGACAGGGCGCACGAGGCGGCGATGAGACGCAGCGCGAACGTGCGCGGGCGGAACGTGTGATGCATCTGGGACCTCCAAAGGGCGGAGAGCTCGCGCCAGTCGAAAACTGGCGAAACTCGGGGGTCCCGTATGTTGCGCCCTAGCGCAGCGTATCCGCAATAGCAAGCAGACTGTCGCGGAAGCCCGACACGGACCCATCGACGACGCGCCGAACGCCCTTCCACTGGCGAATAAGCGGTGAGCGGCCCGTCAGCGTCGTTTCAATTACCTGGCGCTTTGACGTGCTGGCGTGCACCATGCGACTGTTGCCAACATAAATGCCAATGTGCGAGATCGATTTCCCACGGCCGAACGTGAGCAAGTCACCTGGCTTCAACGAGGCCAGATCCTTCGGGATCTCCCGCCCCACGGTCGCCTGCTGACGGGCGGTACGTGGCAAGATCACGTTGAGCGCGCTCATGACGTACCTCACAAGGCCGCTGCAATCGAGCGCACGATTCGGGGTCGTCCCACCGAGCGTGTACCGAGTGCCGATCTGGCCGCGCGCCATGGAGACGACGCTGTCCCGAAGCGATGACGCGGACGCGCTGAACGCCGCGAACGGCTTTTTCGACTCGACCGTTTGCGCGTCGACCGGCGCGGTCCCCAGCCCCAGCGCAGCGACGACACACAGCGGCACAAAATGACGGCGCGAAAAAGCCACAAGTCGGGGGCAAAGGATGGGTGGGCGACGACCGCAGAACTCCGAAAGTACCTTTCAGACGACTCCACCGCCAGCGCGGGCGTTACAGGGCGGGCAATTGGCGTTACGAAGAGCAGATATGTGACGTCTCCCGTCTCCCTTACCGGATCCCCAGCGCTTTATGCGTCTGGACCGATAGCCTCCACCGAGGGTGCGACAGACAGTACGCCAGTGCCGCCCGCGTGTTCTCGACCACGTCTGGACCATCCATCGGTTGCAGCAGGAAGTGTTGGAAGGCCAGCCCCTCGAAGCGCTCGGGCATGGCCTTCCCTTGCGGATAGACCAGCTTCAGCTCGTCACCCGTGGTGAGCACCAAAGGGGCGTCGGACTTGGGGCTCACGCACACCCAGTCCAGCGACGCCGGTGCGGACTGTGTGCCATTGGTTTCCACCGCGACTTCGAATCCGTACTCGTGCAACGCGTCGATGGCCGCGGCATCGAGCTGAAGCAGTGGTTCGCCCCCAGTGCATACGACGAAGGGGCGCACAGTGGCCGGAACGTCTGCTGGCCATCGACTCCTCACGAATGCCGCCAGTGCCCCCGCATTCGTGAACTTTCCGCCGTCGGGTCCTACACCCACAAAATCGGTATCGCAGAACGAGCACACGGCGCTCGCCCGATCGGCTTCGCGGCCGGACCACAAATTGCAGCCAGCAAAACGACAAAACACCGCCGCGCGGCCCGTATGCACGCCCTCACCCTGCAGCGTATAAAAGCACTCCTTGACGATGTAGGTCATAACGGGCTCACGCGCTGGTGTAGGCGATGGGATCTTGCAGTCCATTCGCCGCGAAGCCTTTCAAACGAAGCTGACAGGCGTCGCAGTGTCCGCACGCCGTGCCATCGGCCGCCGGGTCGTAACAGCTGGTCGTGAGCGAGTAGTCGACGTTCAGCGACAGACCCAGGGCCACGATCTCCGCTTTGCTGAGATGCTGAAGCGGGGCATGAATCGTGAGGGGGTGTGCGCCTTCGACCGCGGCCCGTGTGGCCAGATTCGCCATGCGTGCAAAGGCCTCGATGTACTCCGGTCGACAATCTGGATATCCCGAATAGTCGAGCGCGTTCACCCCAATGAAAATCGCGTCGGCACCCAGGACCTCGGCCCACGCCAGCGCAAACGACAGAAAGATGGTGTTGCGCGCCGGCACGTAGGTCACGGGAATGTGATCGTGCGTCGCGTCGACATTGCGATCCTTGGGTACGTCAACATCGCTGGTCAGTGCCGAGCCGCCCCACTGACGCAAGTCGATGTCCACGACCACGTGCTGCACCACCGCGTGCGCCGCCGCGACACGCCGCGCCGCGTCAATTTCTCCCGCGTGACGTTGCCCGTACCGAAAGGTCATCGCGTACGGCGTAAACCCTTCGCGCGTGGCGACCGCAAGCACCGTGGTCGAATCGAGACCGCCGGAGAGCAGCACCACCGCAGGACGCGCTACCGCAGGACGCGCCACCACGGCGGTCGACCGTTGCGCACACGTAGAGACAGGAGACGGGGTCACGGACATCCGGGAAAAGTAGCAACCCTAACCCCGTTGATGGGCCGCGAGCGGTGTGCGACCTTGAACGCCACGCACGTTCGCGTCCGCGTCCGCGTCCACGTCCACGTCCATTCCCGTCCCGCTCCGCATGCACTGGCTGTCCGATCCGACCGCATGGATCTCATTGCTGACCTTGACCGTCCTCGAGGTCGTGCTCGGCATTGACAACATCATCTTCATCTCGATCCTCAGCGGCAAACTGCCCGTCGCGCTGCAGCCGCGTGCCAGATCACTCGGTCTGGCAGGTGCCTTCGTCACCCGCGTGCTGCTGTTGTTGTCCATCACGTGGGTCATGCGTCTGACGCAACCGCTGTTCACCCTTCTGGGGCAGGACATCTCCGGGCGCGATCTGATTTTGATCGTTGGCGGCCTCTTTCTCATCGGTAAGGCCACCACGGAGATCCACGCGAAGCTGGAGGGACCGGCCGACGCCTCGTTGTCAACACGCGGCGCACATTCGCTGTGGGCGACCGTGACACAGATCATGCTCATCGATATCATCTTTTCGCTCGACTCGGTCATCACGGCGGTCGGGATGGCGAATGAGGTGTCGATCATGATCGCGGCCAATGTCATTGCATTGGGCGTCATGCTGTTCGCCGCAGAAAGCATCAGTGCCTTCGTCGACAAGCACCCGACGATCAAAATGCTGGCACTCGCGTTCCTCGTCCTCATCGGCACCAACCTTGTGGCCGAAGGACTCGGACAGCATATCGCGAAGGGGTACACGTACATGGCGATGGCCTTCTCGGTCATCGTCGAGATGCTGAACATTCGCGCCCGCGCGAAGGAAAAAGCGGTGCAATTGCGCGGACCGCAGATGCCCGATCCCTCCGACGTCTGATGTTGAACCCAGTATTCGCCGAGGACTACGCGCATGGATGAACACTCGCTGCACCTGATGATCAATCACTTTCCGGTGATTCTGTCGTTCTTGGGCGCGGCGGCGGCCGTCGGCGCGTTCATCACTCGGCGACGCGCCGTGCTGGTGTATGCCCTGGCCACGCTCACGCTCGCTGGCGCCTCGGTGTATCCGGCAGTGTGGAGCGGTGATGCAGCCGAAGAGCAGGTGAAGCAGCGGTGGTACGTCGATCGTACGCAGGCCAAGGAGCACGAAGAGGCGGCGGAAGCGGCGATGTGGATGCTGCTCGTCACCGGCGTCGTGTCGGCCGCGGCGTGGTGGCTCACGCTGCGCACGCTGCGCGAAGTGAAGCCGGGGATGGCGCTACTGACGGTGGTGATGCTCCTGGGACTTTCCAGCGCGGTGGCGATGGCTCGAACGAGCTGGCTGGGAGGGTTTATCGCCATCAAGAATCCCGCCCTGGTGAACAGTTCTCCGTCCTGAAATCAGGACGTTTTTCCGGATGGCGCAGCGGATGAACCGCATAAGCGATTCATTTTCATAGTGTTACGTCACGAGTAAAACTCGGCGCGGCACGTGCAATGGAGGGAGTCGTCCACCTACCGGAGGCTCCATGCGTTCGTTTGTCCGTTCCGTCGCGGTTTCTGCGACCTTGCTCGTCCTCGCGTCCACCGTCAATGCGCAACCTGGCGTTGGCGCATCGGTTACTCCGTACGCCGGGTACCTGATCACCGGCGATTGGTACGACGGTCCGATTGGCACCAGTCTGTCGACGAGCAACTCGCCGATGATCGGGGTTCAAGGTTCCGTCCCGCTCTCTCGCGGTCTCGCGCTGGTGGGCAACCTCGCGTATGCCAGCGGAGATCTCCGGGTAGGGTTGCCCATACTGGGGGGCGTCAACATCGGAACGGCCAAGACCTGGCTGTACGACGCTGGACTTGAGTTGGGCGGGCTCGGCGGGAAACGCGCTGGTATCGCTCCGTTTGTGCAGGGCGGAGTTGGCGGCATGACCAACGACATCACGAACAGTTTGTTCAATGTTCGCGCGTCGAACTTCGCTTATACCGCGGCCGTGGGCATTGATGTGGGTGTCACGAAGGGTCTGGCCCTTCGTGTGCAGGCCAAGGACTGGATCGGTCGATTCAACTCGGAAGACGCCATCGGATTCCGTGTGAACGGCAACCTGACGCACAATTGGGCGCTGTCGGCCGGCGTGCGACTGGGCTTCTGAGCGCAGTCCCAGCGGTTACACCTTCTGAGCGCAGTCCCGGCGATTACACTTCGACTGCGGACGCGGTTGACGTTTTCTCCGGAGATTTTTGGTGCCGAACTTACAGTGTGATCGGGTGACGGGATTCAGGACCGGCGTGCTGACCGGATTCGCGGTCGTTGTGCTTGCGTCGACGCTGGCATCACCAGCGGCGGCGCAGCAGAGCGTGCCACCGCGCGATACCGTGACCCGACCGCCGACACGTGTAGACGTGCTCAGCGGAGATCGCGATAGATTGACCCCGATCTCGGCGAAGGCGCGATCACAGCAGGACCAGTTCGAGCGCAATCATCGTTCCGGCCTGCGCTTCTACAACGGCGGCGCCGACGCGAGGTGCGATGTCGATTTCGGTGGCAATCTGTGCTACTGGAACAACAATGGCGATGTGCCGCCGCCTGATGAACGCAACGACGCCAAGATCGAACGTCTGGAGCTGTTGCAGGTGCTCAAGCAAGCGCAGCAAGCGGATGCCACCGACGACTGGGTGACCGGCATGCGCGTTCGCTACGCGCTCGAGGCGGGGCAGTTGGATACTGCAGCGATGGCCGCGGCCGCGTGCACCGGCACGGCGTGGTGGTGTTCGGCGTTGGACGGACTCGCGGCCCACAGCGACAATCGACACGAGGCTGCGGCCCGCGCCTTCGCGCGCGCGCTGGAGCGCATGCCGGCCGAACAGCGATGTGAATGGACGGACCTGACGTGGTGGCTCGAGCCGACCATGCAGGTGACGTACAAAGCGATTCCGTGCGACAACCGCGCCACCGAAAACATGCGTATTTTGCGGTTGGCCCAGCCACTCTGGCTGCTGCCGGCCAATGACGTGGCGAACGAACTGTACTCGCGCTGGACGATTTCCCGGGTGCACTCGCTGGGACGCATTCCGTATGATCTGACGTTCGGACGCAATGTGCTGGAGTCGCAAGTGCGCTACGGATGGCCCACCGCGTGGTCGATCCAGAACGGTGGCGTCGCGGATCCCCGTCCGCCCAGCGTGATTGGACACGAACCGACCCCCAGCTATGACTTCATGGCGGCACCAACCGCCGTCGCGAAGCCAGTTGGGGCGACGGCGGCCGACTGGAATTTCAAAGACGCGAAAGCGCGCATGCGTTACAGTCCGCGATTCGGTACCGGGTTTGGCGCGCTGCCTCACCAGTTCGCGCGTTTCCGCCGCGGTGATTCGACGCTGTAGCCGGTGGCTATCGCATGGTGCGCGAACTCGAGTTGGGACGTGCGCCGTACACGGCGGCACTCACCTTCGATGCGTTCGACGGTCGTCCGCCGCGCCAAGTGCGCAAAGACAGCGCCAATGCCGCCGGCGCGCTGTTGCTGAACTTGGGAAAAGCGCCAATGCTGGCCAGCCTGGAAGTGCTCGCGCCGGTCGGCCGAAAGGCTGCGCGTAGCCGAGAGACGGTACAGCCGTTGCCACCCACTGCGCGCCTCTCCGATTACCTCGTGCTGGTGCGCGGTGATCCCTCGGCCACGCCGTCGCTCGAGCGCAGTGCGCAGACCGCGTACGGTTCGCTGGAAATTGAGGGGGGCACGACCATCGGCTTGTACTGGGAGATTTATCGCGAGTCGACGGTGGCCGCGCCGCTCGCGATTTCGCTGAAAGCCACCCGCATTGGGGCCAGCTTCATGCAGCGGCTTGGATCGACGGTGGGGCTGTCGAAGGCGGTGACACCAGTCTCAATCCGATTCGCCGATAATGGGCGCGCGGATGGCGGATTCGGTCGCAGTCTGACGCTGAACTTCCCGCCGGTACCCAACGGGGAATATCAGCTCACGTTAGTGGTGGCGGGCGGCGGGATGTCGGACAGCACGACACAAAGAATTCGCGTGCGGAACGGACGGTAGGACTCGCTCACCGTACGTTGCAACGCGCGGCTACTTAGCGTCCGCGCGGCACCACAATCATTCCCACCGGACTGCCGTAATCGTCATTGGCGATGGGCAGGTTGGGCGGCGCGATCCACTTGCCGCCATCGGCACGCACGGTGATTCGATGCACGCCAGGCGCCAACTTGAGTTCAGCGCGCCACCGCCCGTTGCGATCGCGAATCATTCGCGTGACCGTCCACTGGGTCGCATCACCCATGAGCTCAACCGACTCGGCTTTGGGTGCATCAATCAGCAGCACGACGCGCAGCGTGTCGTGCTCGGCCGTCGTCGATGAATCACCCGCTGCCGCGGCGGTCGTCATCTCGACCGTTGCCGAACCGACCGACCCAATCGTACGTGTCTCGATGGACAGGATGCCGCCAGGTGTGTCATCGGGGCGCCCGAAGAACGGCAACCCTGCCACGCGAACACCGAGTGCGACAATCGGCGCAAAGTTGCGATTGCGTCCGGCGCCCATGTCATCGCGGAGTGCGGTCGACCCCACCGACGCGGAGTTGGTCGCCGCCGCGCCCACCACCGAGAGCCACGCCGTCAGTGGTTGCACGAGCGCGATCGAGACAATCGTTGGCGCAACGCGCGGTTTGGGGGCCAGTGCGTCGCTCGAGATCCACGAGGCCACTGGGGAGGTCATCGACACCAGCCACGTGGTGGGTCCGGTATTGAATCCCATTGACGCAATGCCGGTGGCGAGATCACGGCGCTGCACCGAGCGCGTTGAGCGCGTGGTGACGAAGCGATCCGCCAGTGTCATTTGCAACGGTACCGCGAGATTGGACTCGTCGATGGTGAGTGTCCGGGTGGTGACCCGCGACGCCCGCTCGACGGAGAAACCGAGTGAGAATTCCACGCCGGACACGCGGGATATCACCCCGGCCTCAGCGCGCTGGATCGATCCCACGTCTTCGCGTCGTGACACCGTCGTATCGACGCGCGCTCCGTCGAGGCCCGTGCCAAAGACCGGCATCAGACCGACCCGTTGTCCGGGCAGCCCACCGTTGACGTTCACATACCCGTAGCTGATCGCGCTCCACACTTGCGCGCCACTGAATCGGGCGCGGGCACGCAGCGCCAGCAGGCCTTCCCCGGCGCTACTGGAGCCGACGGCATCGCGCCCCCGGAGGTCGCCGCTGGCAATGGCGCTGAAGCGCACATTGGCCACGCGACCCAGCGGCTGTGTCGCACCGAGCCACACACGCTGCGTGAGGCCAAGACCACCGCCTTCGGTCGTCGACGCTAATCCGAGTACGGAGAACGTTGGATCGGTGGTGGCGGTACCGATCGCCGACGCGGGTGCCACTGGAGCATTGCCACTACGCTGCGCCTCCAGCGACAACGAATTCGCGGAAAGAAGCGCACTCGAAGCGAGCGCTCCCGACAGCAGAGTGCGTGGCCGTACAAGTGAGCGGCTCACCGAAGAGCAGCGGCACCTCGCGCGAGTAATGCGGCGGGCAATCGTCACGGGCTGGGTGGGCGGATCGGTTTGCGATCCGACGCTGCGGGCGCAGACGACGGGTTGAGACCAGATACCGTACCCTTAACGTAGCGATTAAGGGCGTCAACTGCCATCCCGGGGCCGCGAACGGAGTTCTTCGCGACCGTTTCTCGAAGTCCCTTGAGCGCGTCGTCCGACGCCGACATTCGTGCAATGGTCGTCACCGCATCCCGGGCGGCGATGGATGGAACACCACGCTGCACAATGTCGGTGAGCACCATAAGCGGAATTGTGGCCGATTCCGTTGGTCGCGCCGCCCGGATCGCTGACAGCGATTTGGCATCGATTCCCGCCCGCAACGCCGTCGCGCCGGCGTCGAGCTCGGCCACCGGAGCGTTGGGACCGAGCAGTTCCATCGCCTGCGCCAGTGCGGCGGCGTGCGCTCGCACGACCTGCATGATTTTCACGCCGCTCGCCCGTCGGGCGGCCCCTTCCAGCGCCCGATTGATCAGCGGGCCCAGGGGAATCCCCTGCTCGACTGCGCTTTCAAGGAACGAGCGAAGACTCAACGCCGTGAGGCTGTCAAAGCGGCTGGCATCGAACTGCACTTGCTGTTCGGCGGGCGGTGCCGACTGTGCGGCAACGGTGTGACGAACCGATTCTGGCGAGGGCGGGACAATCCCCGACAACGTCGCGACCAGCTGTCCCGCGAGGGCGAGTGCCATCAACGGGGCAGCGATCACTTGGGTAAACCTTCAATGACGACGGCGTTGGCGGGACCGTAGCCGTCATCTGGCACCTGCGGCGCCATGGGATCGACCACCCAGCGCGTGCCGTCCACCACGAACGCGTACACGTGGCGGCCCGGCTTCATGGGAATGTTGACGGACCAGGAGCCATCGCCCTGGCGACGCGCCATGGGTGTTGCGCGCTCGTCCCAGCCATTGAAGTCACCAACAATCGCGACGGCGCTGGCCGCCGTGGGGAGCTGCAGCTCGAAACGCACCGCATTACGCGCGAGCTCTGTCACCGTGCCTTGCAGGGTCGCGACCGTTCCCTGCACAAAAACGGAATCGGCGTCACGGGTCGTTGCGGTTCCCCGCCAAGGTCTGGTCGTGGCCGTAATCAACACGGCGGCCGCAGCCGCTCCCCACCACCAGCGCCTGCCGGGCACCCCCAGCACCGACCGACCGCGCCGATGCATAGCCTGCGCGAGGACATCGCGAGCACAGCGTTCCGCCTGCGCATCGTCGGCGGCTGGTGTCGCCGGGTACAAGGCGGCCACGCGCGCCGCGATGTCCGCGTCATCGTGATCGGACGACGGGAACGGCAGGACGTTGCGGTCAGTCATGAAGCGGACCCAGAATAGCGCGCAAGCGTTCTACGCCGCGCTTGACGCGCATTTTGAGTGCAGACTCGCCCACGCCGGTCATCTTTGACATCTCGGTGTATTCAAGGCCTTCCGCGAATTTGAGCAACAGCGCTTCGCGTTGACTGGGCTCGAGTTGTGCCAGCGCGCGGGACAGCTCGGCGTCCTCGACGCCTGGCGCGAACGACGCGAGAGGAGCAGGAGCCCGTTCAATAGCCACCTCGTCCTGCACGAAACGACGAGACCGTCGTCCCCGTGCGGTGAGCGCATTTCGACACTGATTGGTCAGGATGCGAAAGAGCCAGCCGCGAAACTGATCACGCTCGTCATAGCGACCGATCGCGAGGTATGCGCGCAAAAACGACTCTTGGACTGCGTCTTCCGCATCGGCCCGTTCTCCCAGCATGTGATACGCGAAGCGCCAGCACGCGTCGTAGTAGCGCGAAACCAAGGCGCCGAATGCGTCCGGGTCCCCGGCGCGGGTCCGAGCGATCAGCTCCGCGTCACTCATCAGGAGTACAACAGCTGAGGCGGCAAAGGCGTCACCAAGGGTGCCGCGCGCACCGGAGAGCCCGGGTGGGGCGCATGCCAGACGACGCGTGGGACCGTTCGACCACCAGCGGTCAGGCTCGTACTGCGGCGTACAGCGACATCATGAAGACGCCGACCGCCAGTGCAACACCGATCCAATTGATTCCGCCCACCCGCGTTAGCCACGGCAGGGTTTCAGCAGCAGGGACGTCCTGGGCGATGGCGAGCCGGACCGCCGCCCGCGCTCGTCGGAACAGCAGCCAGTTGCCGACGCCACCCGCAGCAATGCTGGTCGAAACCCCTATGGCGAGCTGCATCAGCAGGAGCGTCTTGTTTTCAGGCTTCTGCAATTCCGCCATGGTCATCTGCGTCTCGGATCCGGTAAGAAACCGGAACGCGAGGCCAGGGAGCAGCATGAAACTGAAGGCCGCCAAATAGAGTTTCCGGTACAAAAACCACGCCGATTGGAACAGCGCGGCGCTCCAGTTCCACGTGGGTACAAACGCCGGATCGACGCGGAACTGGGCGAATTTCTTTTGATAGGCGGGCCAACGCGGACCGATGAATGCCAACATCCGCTCATCGCTCATGGGGTTGGCAGCGTTCTGCTGTCGGCGTGCCCACGCGGGCAAGTTGGGGTCGGGCGTTCCGCTGCCTTCGCCGCTGTGAAGGGCTGGTTCGGATCGGGTCGGATCGGTCATGCGGATGCCGCTCTGGATGCCGGTTGTTGCTGAGTGAGGCAGTGCAGGGTGCCAAGGCCCCAGACGAGGTCGACGGCATGGATACCGACGATCTGGTGTCGCGGCATCAACTCGGCCACGATGTTGAGCGCGACGCGATCATTGGGGTCATTGAACGTCGGTACCAGTACCACACCGTTGGCGATGTAGAAGTTCGCGTAGCTCGCGGGGAGCCGCGTACCGTCCATCATCACCGGGCGCGGAAACGGCAATGTCACGACGCGCAGCGACTCGCCGCGCGCGTCATGGGCGCGCTGAAGCCGATGCAGGTTGTCCAGCGACCGCCGGTGATTCTCGTCGGCAGGATCGACTTCATGCGCCAGCACGACCACGCCTGGCGCCACAAAGCGCGCGATGTCGTCGACATGTCCGTGCGTGTCGTCGCCCACGCACCCCTCGCCCAGCCAAATGGTGTGGGTGATGCCAAGAAATTCACCGAACGCCTGCTCGTAATCGGCGCGTGTGAATCCGGGATTGCGCACTTGTACGTCACTGAGCAGCCACTCCTCGGTGACCAACATCGTGCCCGCGCCATCGGTCTCGATACCCCCGCCTTCGAGGACGAGTCGTTGCGCGGTATCACGGCGCATCGCTTCACGGCGCGCGAGTCCGGTAACGCACTGTATGGCGTTTGGCACGAGTGCATCCTGCACAAAGTTGTCGTACTTGGACCATGCATTGAATCCCCAATGCACCAAGGCCGTCGATCCATCGGCGCAATGCACACCGGTCGGACCCGAATCCCGCAGCCACACGCGGTCGGTGGGTTGTACGTGCAACCGATATGTCGCCGCATCGACGTCGTGCATGGTGAGCGCATATCTCGCCGTCTCGCGCACCGACTCGTCGTGGCACAGAATCTCCACGCGTTCGTGCGGCGCGAGCGCGCGCACGATCTCGGCGTAGACCCACGGGATCGTGCCGAGCTTGCCAGGCCAATCCGGCTCGTGGTGCGGCCACGCAATCCACGTGGCCTCATGCAGCTCCCACTCGGCCGGCATGCGAACAGCGGACGCGGGTGCGGACGCGGGTGCGGACGCGGGTGCGAGGTCGCTCACGCGCCCCCCAGCCAGCGCTGCGTAATGGGCCCATAGGCGTCGACACGTCGATCGCGCAGGAATGGCCACTGGCGACGGGTCTCTTCAATCAGCGACAAGTCGCACTGCGCGGTGAGGATGGCCGGTTGCGTACCGGCTTGCACGAGGTATCGACCAAACGGATCGCACACGAACGACTGACCAAAAAATTCGAGACCGTCGGTGCCGTCCTCCGCCTCGAAGCCCACGCGATTTGGCGCGGCGACGAATACGCCGTTCGCAATGGCGTGCGCGCGCTGGGCCGTGCGCCACGCGTCGACTTGCGCATCTCCGAAGGCAGCCTTCTCCGACGGATGCCAGGCAATGGCGGTTGGATAGAACAGAATCTGCGCGCCAAGCAGCGCGGTGATGCGCGCCGCCTCGGGATACCATTGATCCCAGCAGATGAGCACTCCGATGTCAGCGAACCTGGTGCGCCAGACACGAAAGCCGTTGATGCCGGGATGCCGATCGCCGCGCTGATCTGACGCGACATCCCCTGGCGCGAAATAGTACTTCTCTTCAAACAGCGGATCGTGGGGGATGTGCATCTTGCGATACGTCCCGAGAATGGCACCGTCGGCGTCAATCACGACGGCCGAATTGCGATAGACGCCCGGCGCCTGGCGCTCGTAGTACGGGACGATCACGACCACACCCAGCTCGTCCGCGATGGCCCGCATGGTCGTGACCACGAGACCGTCGATCGGTTCGGCCATATCGAATCGGTCGGGGCGGATCACCTGGCAGAAGTAGGGTGCGTTGAACAGTTCCTGCAGACAAATGATCTGCGCGCCTTGCGCCGCCGCGTCGCGCACGCGCAGGACGGCGCGCGCGAGATTGGCGGCAAGGTCGCCGGACGCCGTCTCCTGGATGAGACCGACGGTCACCGAGCGGGAATTGACATTCGAAGGCATGCTGAAAGCTCATCAGATGTCGAAGGAGGCACAATGACCGCTGTGTCCGGCGAAGGATTTCGGCCCGGTGTATGTCAGCCGTCGCGCGTGACGATTTTTCGCGCGGGCCTGGCTGGCGCGGTCTCAAGCATCGGGGTG